>NZ_JBJGZY010000030.1:0-49166 GCF_054050755.1 Modestobacter sp. SYSU DS0511 | reverse complement strand
GGGGGGGGGGGGGGGGGGGGGGGGGGGGGGGGGGGGGGGGGGGGGGGGGGGGGGGGGGGGGGGGGGGGGGGGGGGGGGGGGGGGGGGGGGGGGGGGGGCCGGCCCCCCCCCCCCCCCCCCCCCCCCCCCCCCCCCCCCCCGAGAGGAGCACCGCGTTGCCGCTGTACGAGTTCCGCTGCCCCGAGTGCGGCCCGTTCGACCTGCACCGCGACATGCGTGACGCCGCCGCCACGGCGCCCTGCCCGGCCTGCGACCGGACGGCGCCGCGCCACTACGGCGTGGGGGTCGGGCGCCCTCCCGCCGGCGCACTCCGGAACGCCGGCCGTGCCGACCGCGCCCGCGTCGACCGGGCCCGCAGTGGGGAGCCGCTGGTCACCGGTCCGCCCACGGGACGCCGCCTGCCCGGCGGCACGGCCCACCGGCACTGACCCACCGGCACCGACCCGGCAGCGGGACCGCCCGACCCCGGCTACGGTCCACAGCACGGCACCGGCACCAGCACCGCTTCGGACGGAGGGCCATGCCGCTCGTCTCCCGCCTCTCGACCACCCCGGTCAAGGGCACCGCCTTGCACCATCCGCAGGCCGTCACGGTCACCGGCAACGGGGTGCCGGAGAACCGGCGCTTCCACCTGGTCGACGCCCGCCGGCGGCTGTTCAACGGCAAGCAGCACGGCCCGCTCGTGCAGCTCACCGCCGAGATCGACCCCACCGGGGAGCACCTGAGCCTGCGGTTCCCCGACCGCCCGCCCGTGGCGGGCCGGACCACCGAGCTCGGCGAGGCGGTCCGCACGGACTTCTACGGGCGCCCCGTCGACGGACACCTCGTCGAGGGGCCGTGGTCGGCCGCGCTCAGCGACTTCGTCGGGCAGGAGGTGCACCTGGTCGCGGTCGACCGGCCCGGTGACGCGGTCGACGTCCACCCGGTCACGCTCATCTCCACCGCGACGCTGGAGCACCTGCGCCGGGTCACCCCCGACGGGGAGCGGCTGGACCACCGCCGGTTCCGGATGCTCGTGGAGGTGGACGGCTGCGACGTCCACGAGGAGGACACCTGGGCCGGCCGGCGCGTGCGGATCGGCGGCGCCACCGTCCAGGTGGTCGGTCCCGTGCCGCGCTGCGTCGTGACCAACGAGAACCCCGACAGCGGAGTGGTCGACTTCGGCACGCTCAAGGCGATCGTGCGCTACCGCGGCGACCTCGCGACCGACCGCAGCACGCCGGTGGCGCACCTGCCGGACAACGGCGCGGTGATCCTCGGCATGTACGCCACGGTCGAGCAACCGGGCGAGATCACCCTCGGCGACCCGGTCGAGCTCGTCGACGAGACCGCCGTCCATCCCGCCTGACCCGTCCGCCCCCCCGACCCGAGGAGCACCGATGCCACGGCCCACCGACCACGAGCTCTTCGACCTGGGGGACGTCGTCCTGCAGGGCGGCGCGACCCTGCGCGGAGCCCAGCTCGCCTACATGACGTACGGCACGCTGAACGCCGACAGGTCCAACGTGATCGTGCACCCCACCTGGTACAGCGCCTGGCACGACGCCAACGAGTGGACGACGGGCCCGGGGCTGGCGCTGGACCCGGAGAAGTACTTCATCGTCGTCCCCAACCAGCTGAACAACGGCCTGTCGACGTCGCCGAGCAACACCCCGCCGCCCTACGACGGGCCGAACTTCCCGCACGTCACCTTCTACGACCAGGTCGAGGTGCAGCACCGGCTGCTCACGCAGCAGTGGGGCATCGAGTCCGTCGAGCTGGTGCTCGGGTCCTCCATGGGCGCCGGCCAGACCTACCAGTGGGCGGTCAGCCACCCGGAGATGGTGAAGCGGGCCGCGCCCATCGTCGGCTCGGCGGTCACCAGCGAGCACAACCAGGTCTTCCTGAAGAGCCTGCGGTCCGCGCTCACCCTGGACCCGGCGTTCGCGGGCGGACGCTACCGGCCGGACGCGCTGCCCACCGCAGGCCTGCGGGCCTTCGCCCGGATCTACGCCGGCTGGGGCCTCTCCCAGGCCTTCTACTGGCAGCGGGAGTACCGCAACCTCGGCTTCTCCTCCCTCGAGGACTTCCTCGTCGGGTTCTGGGAGGGCTTCTGGCTGGACGACCGGGACCCCAACGACCTGCTGGGGATGCTGTGGACCTGGGAGCACGGCGACGTCGGGAAGACCCCGGGCTTCGACGGCGACACGGAGGCGGCGCTGCGGTCCATCCGCTGCCCGCTGCTGGCCATGCCGGCGAAGACCGACCTGTACTTCCCGCCGGAGGACGAGGAGTGGGCGTCGCAGTTCATCCCGAACGGTGAGGTCCGGGTCATCCCGACCGTCTACGGGCACTTCGCCGGCCTGGGGCAGAACCCGGCGGACAACGAATTCATCGACCGCGCGCTGAAGGAGCTGCTGGCCGGCCCCGCCTGACCAGGTCGGCGAGCGGGCCCGGGTCAGACCTCCTGGGCGGGGTGCGGGTCGTCGATCGAGGCCTCGTCGGCGAACAGCGGCGGCAAGAACCGCAGCATCAGCACCGACCACGTGGCGTGGGTGAGGATCGGTGCCTGGATGCCGCCGGTGACCCGCCGCTGCAGCGCGAACAGCAGGCCCATCGGCACCGAGGCGAGCACCAGCGCCGGGTTGCGGGTGGCGACGGTGGCCAGCGTGTAGACGGCGGAGGACTTGAGCACCGGGTGCTCGGCGCCGACCGCCGCGTACAGGGCCCCGCGGAAGAAGACCTCCTCCGCGACGCCGTTGGCCAGCGTGGTGGTGAGCACCAGCGGGGGGGAACCCTGCTGGGCGTACCGCAGCACCCGGGAGATGGCGGCGTCCAGCGGCGGAATCCGCTTGGCCACCAGCGCCGCGCCGTAGAACGAGGCGAAGGCGGCCGTCCCGGCCACGACCGGGGTGAGCAGCGGCCGGCGCAGCGTGGCCTCCGGCGTCTGCACCCAGCCCAGGTGCAGCGGGCCCGAGGCGATGCCCCCGGCGACCCAGGTGCCCGCCACGCCCAGGGTCAGCGCGTAGAACGACGTCGAGTTCGGCTTCTGCGCCAGCGAGACCCCGAGCAGCCCGGCGCCGGCCAGCGAGACCCCGGCGGTCACCCGGCGCCGGCGGCGGAATGCCTCGTCGGACTCCCGGTGGTCGCGCGGCACCTTGTCCACCAGCCAGGACGGCGCCCGGGCCAGCAGCCGGGTCAACCGGGCGTCGGACCACAGCGACTGCCCCAGCCGCCGTTTGTCGCGGGTCATCCCACCCGCCCCGAGGCCTTCGCCGAACGGGCCTCCCGGCGTTCGCGGGCCCGTTCACCGAGCGCGGTGAGCACCGCCTCGTCGTAGGTCATCGGGTCGAACGGGACCACCCGGCGGATCGCGTCGTCTCGCACCACCACCTCGTTGCTCATCGAGCCGATCAGCGACCGGCCGGTCTGCCCGTCGATGTCGGTGACCAGCGACAACCAGCGGGAGGAGAGCTTCGGGCTCAGTAGCGGCACCGGCACGACCAGCAGCCGACGGCCCTGGATCTCCGCGACCCGGGTGAGCATCTCGAGGTACTCGAGCACCTCGGGTCCGCCGACGTCGAACGCCCGCCCCTCGGCCTCCGGCGCCTCCAGCACACCGACCAGGTACCGGACGACGTCGGCGACGGCGATCGGCTGGGTCCGGGTGTGCACCCAGCGCGGGGTGACCATCGCCGGCAGGTGGGCGACGAGCTGGCGGGTCATCTCCCAGGAGACCCCGCCGTGGCCGATCACGATCCCGGCCCGCAGCACGGTCACCGGCACGCCCGTCTCGCCGAGCAGCCGCTCGACCTGGCGGCGGCTGCGCAGGTGGGGAGAGAGGTCGTCGGCGTCGTTGCCGAGCCCGCCGAGGTACACGATCCGGCGGAGGCCGGCGTCGGCCGCGGCCCGGGCGAAGGCACGGGCGGCCGCGGCGTCCTTCTCCTGGAAGTCCGCCGAGTCCAGCGAGTGCACCAGGTAGTAGGCGGCCTCGCAGCCGGCCAGCGCGGTGCGCAGCGACGCCTCGTCGCCGACGTCCCCCGGCACCGGCGTGCCGACGCCGGAGTAGGTGTCCGGGTGCCGGGTCATCGCCCGGACCTCGTGCCCGGCCTCCTCCAGGGCAGGCGCCAGCCTGCCGCCCACGAACCCCGACGCGCCGGTGACCAGAACTCGCACGCTCTCAGCCTCCCGGCACGACCGGTCGGGCGCGACTCAGAAGCGCACGGCCCGCCCGGCGCGCCGGCTCCGGCGGCGCGATGATCGGCCCATGAGCGCCCCCGGCGAGGACCGCAACGTGCTGGGCGGTCCGTTGGAGCCGTGCGGCACCGACCCGATGACCGGCTTCACCCGGGACGGCTCGTGCCGCACCGGGCCGGCCGACCTGGGCAGCCACACGATCTGCGCCGTGGTCTCCGCCGAGTTCCTGGAGATGCAGCGCCAGCTGGGCAACGACCTGGCCACCCCGCGCCCCGAGTACGACTTCCCCGGGCTGCGCCCCGGCGACCGCTGGTGCGTCGTCGCCGTCCGCTGGTACCAGGCCCTGCAGGCGGGCGCCCCGGCCGGGGTCGTGTTGGCCGCGACCAATGCCCGCGCCCTCGAGGTGGTGCCGCTGGCGGTGCTGCGGTCCCAGGCCGTCGACGTCCCGGACGACCCGTCCTCGCTCTGACCGGTGTCAGCTGGGCACGGTCTCCGGCAGCGGAGCGGGCTCCGCCGTCCGGGCGGTCTGGGCCAGCACGATCCCGGTCAGGACGACGGCGCCACCTGCGATCTGCCAGGGCGTGAGCACCTGCTCGACCCACAGCCAGGCCACGATCGAGGCCAGCACCGGCTCGGCGGTCGCCAGGATCCCGGCGGTGGTCGGCGGCAGGTGGCGCAGCGCGGCCAGGGAGAGCCAGAAGGGCAGGGCGGCCCCCAGCACGGCGATCCAGCCCACCAGCAGCCCGGCCGGCACCTCGACCTCGCCCAGGGAGACCGGCACCCGCTCGGCGAGGACCCCGGCGTCGAACCGCCACCACGGGGCGGCGACCGCCCAGAACACCGCCGCAGCGGCGAAGCTCCAGGCGGTCAGCCCCATCGGGTCGCGGTCGACGGTGCCGCGCTCCCCCACCAGGTAGTAGGTGGCCAGGCAGACCGCCGCGGTGAGGGCGACCGCCACGCCGACCGGGTCGAGCCCCCCACCGCCCTGCCAGACCTCCGCGACCAGCACCAGGCCGCCGAGGGAGAGCGCCAGCGCCAGCCACAGCCGGCGGCGCACCCGCTCGCGGCGGACCAGCCACACGTACAGCGCGATGAACACCGGCGCGGTCATCTCGAACACCAGCGCGATGCCGACCGGGAGCCGGCCGTCGATGGCGACGTAGAAGAGGAACTGGGTCAGCGCGATCCCCACCACGCCGAGGACGGCGACGAGCGGGACGTCCCGCCGGTGCAGCCGCAGCCGCGCCGGGGCGAGGAGGGCCAGTCCGGCCAGCAGGGTGATCGCCGCCCCGGTGCAGCGCAGCGCGGTCAGCTGGGTCGGCGGGATCCCGGCCTGCAGCGCCAGCGCGGAGACCGTGCCGTTGATGGCGAAGACCCCGGCCGCGCCGAGGGTCAGCAGGGAGCCGACGGCGGGGCGGGCGGCGGGCACACCGGGCAATGTAGCGGGTCAACGCGGCCGAGCCGCCTACACCGTCGTCGTGGGGCCATCGAGTGTCGACCTCCGCACGCCACGCTCCCGGCTCAGACGTGCACAGGCCACCACTCGGCGTGCTCGGTCAGCCCTCCAGGGCGGCCGGGTCCATCCACGCCGCCTCCCAGACGTTGCCGTCCGGGTCGGCGAAGCTGGTGCCGTACATGAAGCCGTGGTCCTGGGCGGGCATCCAGGGCTTGCCACCGGCGGCCAGCGCCCGGGCCAGCAGGTCGTCGCACTCCGCCCGGTCGGCCGCGGAGATCGCGTTCAGCACCGAGGTGGCCTGCGCCGGGTCGCCGATCGGGCCGGCCAGGAACCCGGCGAACTTCTCCCGGGTCAGCAGCATCACCAGGATGTTCTCCTCGATCACCATCGCGGCGGCCGTGTCGTCGGTGAACCGGGCGTTGTTGGTGAAGCCGAGGGCCGCGTAGAAGGCCTTGGCCCGCTCCAGGTCGGTGACCGGCAGGTTGACGAAGATGGTGCGCACGGGGAGCTCCTCGGTTCGTGGGACCGCCGTCCGGTCCCGCCACCAGTCAGACCGGCCGGCGCCGGGGAACTCATCGGCGGGCGGTCGCGGCGAGCACGAGGTCGACGGTCTCCGCGGGCACGTCCCACATCGGGAAGTGGCCGGAGCCGTCGAACCAGTGCAGCTCGGCGTCGGGGAAGGCCTCCCTCGCCCGCGCCGCCTGTCGGGCCAGGGTCACCCGGTCCCGCCGTCCCCAGCCGATGGTCAGCCGACCGGGCAGCGACCCGGCCGGGGCGCCCTGCTGGCGGGGCCCGCGGGCCAGGTCGGTGAGGACCGCGTCGAAGGACGGCGACTGCGCGTACCCGGTGAGCTCACGGGTGACCACGCCGGCGTCCAGCGCCCACGGGTGGGCGGAGAACTGGGCCAGCAGCGCCGTCCGCCCGGCCGGGTTGCCCAGCACCGCGGGCAGGGCCGGCCGGATCCGGCGCACCAGCGCGATGGACGCGCGCAGGCTGGCGAGGAAGACCGCGGCCTCCCGGTCGGTCCAGAACCCGCCCGGGTCGAGGGCCACGGCGTCCCCGCCGACCCCCCGCCGGGACAGCTCCAGCACCATCCGGGCGCCCAGCGAGCTGCCGACCAGCGGGGCGTCGGCCAGCCCCTCGGCCCGCAGCCAGTCGGCCACCGCGTCGGTCAGCGAACCGAAGGTGGGGTCCGGCGGCGGCGGGGTGTCGCCGGCGAACCCGGGCAGGTCCACCGCCACCACCTCGCGCGCCGCGGCCAGGCCGGGGAGCACCGGGCCCCAGGAGCGCCAGGAGCCACCCAGCCCGTGCACGAGGACGAGGGGGTCGCCGGAGCCGGTCCGGTGCGCTGCGAGGTCCATGCCCGCGACTACCCACCTCGCCGCCGCTCATCCGGGGCCGCCGCTCATCCGGGGCCGCCGGTCAGGCGGTGGCGTCGGCCGCCGTCCCGTTGCTCGTGCTGCCGTACGTGCTGCCGTCCGTGCTGCCGTCCGGGGGCCTGGCCACCGAACCCGCCGGCGCCGCCCGGCGGCATGCCCCGGCCGGCTCGGCTGCCGCCGCGGACTCCCGGGTCTCCTGCCGCGCAGGGTCGGGCAGCGGCTCGTCCCCACCGGGCGCACGGGCTCGGTCATCGGTTCTCCTCCTGCTCGGGGGTGTACAGAGGAGACGTCCGGCGGCCCTCGTGCGCACGGCACCTCCCATCGCTGGGGCGCGGCTGTGAGGATGTGCCGCGGGGCGGGTGCGGCGACCGGGGCGTCGTCCGACAGCATGTGCGGGTCCGGCAGAGCGCGGCAGGAGGAGTGCAGACGGTGAGCACGTCGAGGAGCAACCGGGTGCGCGCGGCCATCGGCACCGTGAGCCTGACCGGCGCGGCCATGGGCTTCCTGTCCGCCTGCGGCACCGGCGGGTACGCCTCCGGCGACGACGACGCGGAGGCCGAGCGGGTCTACTGCGTCGACGAGCAGGACCAGGTCGTCGACGACGAGCTCTGCGAGGAGGCCGAGACCAACGGCGGCTACGTCGGCGGTTTCCCCTACTTCTTCCTGCTCGGCGGGTTCGGCGGCAACCGGTACGCGGTCGGCCAGACCATCCCGCAGCAGTACACCGGGGCCGCCACCCGGGTGAACCCCTCCGACACCTCCGCCCGGACGCGCGCCGGCCTGCCCGGCTCCGGCCGGGTCAGCTCCGGCACCCGGGTCTCCGGCGGGATCGGCTCGGGCCGGGTCGGCAGCGGCAGCGTCGGTTCGTGAGGCGGCTGTACGGGAAGGCCCGGCTCGGCTGGGAGGCCGAGATCGAGAGCCAGGGGCTGGTCTACAACAAGACGACCGTGCCCGGTGAGGACCCGCGCTCCTACTGGCGGGAGGACGTCTTCTACGACTTCACCGACGCCGAGATCGACACCCTCGCCGACGTCACCGACCAGCTGTTCGCCGCCTGCGTGGAGGCCGGGGACGTCGCCCTGGCCGACGACCGGCTGCTGGACCGGATGCGCATCCCCCGCGACGCCCGCGACGTCGTCCGGGCCACCTGGGAGGAGGAGCCGCCCAGCGTCTACGGCCGGTTCGACCTGTGGTGGGACGGCCGGGCCACCCCCCGGCTGCTGGAGTTCAACGCCGACACCCCGACCTCGCTCGTCGAGGCGGCGGTCGTGCAGTGGGCCTGGCACCTGGAGACCGGGCAGGGCCGGGACCAGTGGAACCAGCTCGACGACAAGCTGGTCGCCGCCTGGCAGCGCAACCTCTCCCGCTGGGAGGGCCAGCACCACCGCAGGCCGACGGTGCACCTGGCCTGGACCTCCGGTGACCGCAGCGGCGAGGACTGGATGACCGTGGCCTACCTGGCCGACACCGTGCAGCGGGCCGGGTACGAGGCCGTCGTCCTCACCACCGAGGAGATCGGGCTGGACACCGGCGACGCCCGGTTCTACGACCCGAAGGGCAACCGGCTCGACGTCGTCTTCAAGCTCTACCCCTGGGAGTGGCTGCTCGACGACGCCTACGGCCCCTCGGTGATCGCCGACCTCCGGGATCCGGACGGCACCACCTGGGTCGAGCCGATCTGGAAGATGCTCTGGTCGAACAAGGGCCTGCTGCCGGTGCTGTGGCAGCGGTACGAGCACGACCCGGTGCTCTCCCGGTACCTGCTGCCGGCGTTCTTCGCCGACGACCCGCGCGCCCGCGAGCTGGAGGCGACCGGGTACGCGCGCAAGCCGCTGTTCGGCCGGGAGGGCGGCAACGTCGAACTGGTCGCCCCCGGTGGCGAGGTGCTGGCCGCGCAGGGCGGGCAGTACGGCGCCGAGGGCTGGATCGTGCAGCAGCTGTGCGCGCTGCCGGACTTCCCCGGCCCGGACGGCCCGCACCACCCGGTGCTGGGCGCCTGGGTGGTCGACGGCGAGGCCGCCGGGCTGGGCATCCGGGAGTCCGACGGGCTGATCACCGACGACCTGTCCTTCTTCGTCCCGCACACCATCGGCTACCGGCGCCCACCGAACACGACCTGGTCGGCCTGACCCGCCGTTCCGATCGCCGCCCTGCCTGCCGAGAACTGGCGGAGCAGGAACGAGCAGGGCAGCAACTCGGCGATGCGGAGGCAGCACAGGTGACGACGGCGGGGACGACGGCCCGGGACCAGCGGCGGGCGGTGCGCCCCACCGGTCAGGAGCGGGTGCTCGAGCCCGACGACCTGATCGTCTCCAAGACCGACCCGCGCGGGGTGATCACCTACGCCAACGAGTCGTTCCTGCGGGTGTCGCGGTACGAGGAGGACGAGGTCCTCGGCCAGCCGCACAACCTGATCCGGCACCCCGACATGCCCAAGGCCGTGTTCAAGCTGCTGTGGGACACCGTCGCCGCGGGCCAGGAGGTGTTCGCCTACGTGGACAACCTGGCCGCCGACGGCGCGAACTACTGGGTGCTGGCCAACGTGACCCCCAGCTACGACACCCGCGGCACGATCGTGGGCTACCACTCCAGCCGGCGCGCCCCGACCCGCCCCGCGATCGCCGCGGTGAGCGGGGTCTATGCGCAGCTGCGCGCCGCCGAGCGCGCCCAGCCCAACGGCCGGGCGGCGGTCGAGGCCTCCACGGCGCTGCTCGGCACGCTGCTGTCCGACCGCGGCCAGTCCTACGACGAGTTCGTGTGGTCGCTGATCGCCGACGGGGGGTTCTGAGATGGGCAGGCGGTCCGAGCGGGCGCGCACCGACGCGGAGGAGCTGGCGGTCTACCGGGCCTTCGTGGCCGAGCTCAGCCGGGTGTGCCGGGCCGCGGCCACCGGTGACCTGGAGGCCCGCAGCCGGGCGGTGGCCGGATCCCGCGACGTCCCCGAGCTGCGCGAGCTGCAGGACGGCGTCAACCAGCTGCTCGACGTCTCCGACACCTTCGTGCGCGAGGCCGGCGCCGCGCTGACCTCCGCCGCCGACGGGCGCTTCCACCGCCGGGTGCTCGAGCGGGGGCTCCCCGGGGCCTACCGCCGCAGCGCCGGAATCCTCAACCAGGCCGGGGAGGCGATGCGCGCCTCGGCCACCCGGGTGACCGAGGCGCAGGGCGCCCGGCTGGCGCTGGCCGACGAGTTCGAGTCGGTGGTGCTGGCGATGTCCGAGCAGGTGGCGACGGCGGCGACCGAGCTCAGCGCCTCGGCCGCCGGGCTGACCGGGGCGGCCGTGTCGGCCGGCACCGAGGTCGGCCGGGCCGAGGACAGCGTGGTCTCCCTCGACCGGTCCTCCACCGAGATCAAGGAGGTCATCGCGCTGATCGACTCGGTGGCCGCGCAGACCCGGCTGCTGGCGCTCAACGCGACGATCGAGGCCGCCCGGGCCGGGGAGGCCGGCAAGGGGTTCGCCGTCGTGGCGTCGGAGGTCAAGGACCTGGCCGACCAGACCGCGAGCGCCACCGAGCGGGTCACCGCCCAGGTCGCGTCGGTGCGCGCCGCCTGCGGGGACGTCTCCGAGGTGATGACCAACGTGGGGACGACGGTGGCGGACATGACCGGCCTGGTCGACGGCATCACCACCGCCGTCGACGGGGGCGCCTCCGACCCGCTGGGGACGGCGTCGCCGGGGCTCTCGCAGCTGGCGGAGAAGCTGCGCGCGGAGATGACCGGCTTCCTGGCCCACATGCGCAGCTGACCCCAGGCCCGACCGACGTCACCGCCCACCCGCCGTTGATCATGGGCGCGTTGCCCGCGACACGCCCGGGGACGGCGCGCCGCGGAGCAGGACGCCCATGGTCAACTGCGGGGGTGGCCGGCCCTCAGGTGGTGGTCAGGTCGCGAGCCGTGCCGGCGAACCGGGCCAGGTCGTCGCGGGTCGGCTCGACCAGCACCCGGCCGTCCGGGGTGAGCACCACCGGGGAGGTCGTCCCCTCCGCACCGGCCTCGGCGAGCAGCCGGCGGGCGGCGTCGTCGTCGGCGGGGTCGAGCCACTGGTGCGGCACGCCGTCCTCGGCCAGCTGCTCGCGCAGCGCGACGCTCGCCGGCCAGCGCCGGTCGCCGACCACCCGCAGCCCGGTCGCCTGCCCGATGAGCATCGCCCGGCGCAGCAGGAACGACCGCGTGACGACGTCGGCCAGGCCGCGGTCGCGGGCGAACGCGGCGCGCAGCTGCTCCAGGCTGAGCACCAGCACCTCGCCGTCCTCGGCGGCCACCAGCGAGCGCACCGGCCGCTGCCCGGCCAGCATGTTCAGCCCGCCCAGGAACCGGCCCGGGCCGTGGACGGCCACGACCCGCTTGCCGCCGTCCCCGCCGTGGTCGAGCGACCCCTCGACCACGGCGATCGCCCCGGAGAGGACGACGAAGAAGTCGAACTCCGCCTGGCCCGAGCGCAGCAGCACCTGGCCGCGCACGGTGCTCATCCGCCGCCCCACCCGGCGGAACACGGCGATGTGCTCGTCGGAGAGCCGCGGGGAGGCGCCGTCCTCGGGGGTCTCGGCCAACGGCCCACCGGGCAGCACGTCGATCGCCGGCATCTGGGCGGGCGGGGAGAAGACCCGCAGCTGCTGCGCCGGCGCCCCCGGCTCGGCCGCCGGCAGCAGGCCGCCGTGGCCCGGCCCGCGCGGGTCGGATGCGACCAGCGCCGCGGCCAGCGACTCGGTGGTCGTCGGCCCCTCGTGCCGGACGCCGTTGACGAAGAAGGTCGGGGTGCCCTGCACGCCGCTGACCTCGGCACCCACGACGTCGGCGCGGACGCGCGCGGCGTGCACGCCCGACCCCAGCTCCTCGGCGAACCGGCCGAGGTCGAGCCCGAGGGCGGCGGCGTGGTCGAGCAGCTGGTCGGCCTCCAGCTGGTCCTGGTGGGCGTAGAGCCGGTCGTGCATCGCCCAGAACGCGCCCTGGGCGCCCGCGGCCTCGGTGGCCTCGGCGGCGAGCTCGGCGTGCGGGTGCACGTCGGGCAGCGGCAGGTGCCGGAAGACGTAGCGCAGGTCGTCACCGAACCGGCGGCGCAGCTCCTCGACGACCCCGGTGGCGCGACCGCAGAACGGGCACTCGACGTCGCCGTACTCCACCAGGGTCAGCGGGGCGTCGGCCCGGCCGCGCAGGTGGTCGGTCTGCGGGTCGACCGGCGGGTCGAGCTGGCGGGGCCCGGTCTCGGTGACGTGCGGCGCACGGCGGCCGAGCGCCCAGAACCAGACGGCGCCCAGCACAGCGGCGACCACCCCGGCGGCGAGCACGCCGATCATCGCCTCCTCGCGGAGCACCGCGTCGTCGAAGGCCAGGTCGGCGACGAACAGCGAGACGGTGAACCCCAGCCCGGAGAAGGCCGCACCGCCCCAGACGCTGGGCAGGCCCACGCCGGGCGGCAGGGAGCCCATGCCGAACTTCACCGCGAGCGTGGAGACCAGCCCGATGCCGACGAACTTGCCGACGACCAGACCGAGGAAGACCCCGATCGTGACCGGTGAGGTGAGCGCCCGGTCCAGCACCTCGCCGTCGAACTGCACGCCGGCGTTGGCCAGGGCGAACACCGGGACGACGACGTAGCCGCTCCACGGCACCAGCAGCGCGCCGATCCGCTCGTTGGGCGAGATGGCCCGCTCCACCGAGAGCTTCGCCCGCCGGGCCAGGGCGACGTCCGGGGCCTGCCGGAAGGCGCGGGCCAGCGTGCCGGCGGACTCGACCTCGGCGCGGCGCGGGGTGTAGGCGCTGACCAGCAGGCCCAGCACGACCCCGCCGATGGTGGCGTGCACCCCGGACGCGTGCATGGCCAGCCACATGACCACGCCGACGGCGAAGTAGGCCGGGCCCCGCCACACCTGCAGCTTGGTGAGCCACACGAAGGCGACGACGCACAGCGCCGCGACGCCGAGGGCCACCAGGTCGATGTCCGCGGAGTAGAAGACCGCGATCACGGTCAGCGCGCCGATGTCGTCGACGACGGACAGGGAGAGCAGGAAGACCCGCAGCTGCGTCGGGGCGCGGGAGCCGACCAGGGCGAGGGCGCCGAGCACGAACGCGGTGTCGGTGGCCATCGGGATGCCCCAGCCGTGCGCGCCCGGGCCGCCGGCGTTGATCGCCAGGTAGATGCCGGCGGGCACCACCAGCCCGGCGAGCGCACCGAGGGCGGGCACCGAGAGCCGGCTTCGCTGGGTCAGCTCGCCCATCGACAGCTCCCGGCGCACCTCCATCCCGATGAGGAAGAAGAAGAACACCATCAGGCCGTCGTTGACCCAGTGCCGCAGGTCCATGGCGACCTCGGTGGAGCCCAGCTGCACGGCGAACTCGGTGTGCCACACCCGCTCGTAGGAGTCACCCCACGGGGAGTTGGCCCACAGCAGGGCCAGCAGGGTGCCGGCCACCAGCAGCACCGCGCTGGACGCCTCGGTGCGCAGGAACCGGCGGGCCGGGGTGGAGAGCTGGGCGAGCAGGTGGCCGGTGCGGGACGGCCGGCTGACGGTGCGGGACGGGGACGTCACGACGGTCTTCCTACCGTGCCGATGTGACGGGTGGGATGCCGTCCCGCACCCAGGCTCACCCCAGGACGACGAGCAGGTCACCGCCCTCCACCTGCTGGACGGCGCTGATCGCCACCCGCTGCACCGTCCCGGCCCGCGGCGCGGTGATCGCGGCCTCCATCTTCATCGCCTCGATGGTGGCGATCGGCGCCCCCGCCTCGACCGTGTCGCCCTCGCCGACCTGCAGGGTGACCACGCCGGCGAACGGGGCGGCGACCTGGCCGGGGTCGGTGCGGTCGGCCTTCTCGGTGGGCTGCACCTCGGACGTGACGGACCGGTCCCGGACGCTCACCGGCCGCAGCTGGCCGTTGAGCGAGCACATGACCGTGCGCATCCCCCGCTCGTCGGCGTCGGACACCGCCTCGATGCCGATCAGCAGCCGGACGCCGGGCTCGAGGTCGACCGAGTGCTCGACGCCGGACCGCAGGCCGTAGAGGAACTCCTTGCTCGGCAGCACCGAGACGTCGCCGTAGCTCTCGGCGTGCGCCTCGAACTCCTGCGTCGGGCCGGGGAACAGCAGCCGGTTGAGCGTGCGCCGGGGCTCCTCCGCCAGCCCGTCCAGGTCCTCCTGGCTCAGCTCCGCCGGGGGCTGGGCCTCCCGCCGCCCCTCCAGCGCCCGCGTGCGGAACGGCTCCGGCCAGCCGCCGGGCGGGTCGCCGAGCTCGCCGCGCAGGAAGCCGACCACCGAGTCGGGCAGGTCGAAGCGCCCCGGCTCGGCGGCGAACTCCGCGACGTCCACCCCGGCGCCGACCAGCTGCAGCGCCAGGTCGCCGACCACCTTCGACGACGGGGTGACCTTCACCAGGTGCCCGAGCAGCCGGTCGGCGGCGGCGTACATCGCCTCCACCTCCTCGAACCGCTGCCCGAGGCCCAGCGCGATCGCCTGCTGGCGCAGGTTGGACAGCTGCCCACCCGGGATCTCGTGGGTGTAGACCCGCCCGGTCGGCGCCGGCAGCCCGGACTCGAACGGCGCGTAGACCCGGCGCACCGCCTCCCAGTACGGCTCCAGGTCGTTGACGCACGCCAGGTCCAGGCCGGTGGCCCGCTCGGTGTGGTCGGTGGCCGCGACGATGCTGCTCAGCGCCGGCTGCGACGTCGTCCCGGCCAGCGCCGCGCTGGCGCCGTCCACCGCGTCGACCCCGGCCGACCAGGCGGCCAGCAGGGTGGCCAGCTGCCCGCCGGGGGTGTCGTGGGTGTGCAGGTGCACCGGCAGGTCGAACCGCTCGCGCAGCGCCCGCACCAGGGTGGCCGCGGCCGGCGGCCGGAGCAGGCCGGCCATGTCCTTGATCGCCAGCACGTGCGCCCCGGCGTCCACGATCTGCTCGGCCAGGCCGAGGTAGTAGTCCAGCGTGTACAGCGGCTCGGCCGGGTCGGAGAGGTCGCCGGTGTAGCAGAGCGCGACCTCGGCCACCGCCGTCCCGGTCTCCCGGACGGCGTCGATCGCCGGGCGCATCTGCCCGACGTCGTTGAGCGCGTCGAAGACGCGGAAGACGTCGATGCCGGTGCGGGCCGCCTCGGCCACGAACGCCGTCGTCACCTGCTCCGGGTACGGCGTGTAGCCGACCGTGTTGCGGCCGCGCAGCAGCATCTGCAGGCAGACGTTGGGCACCGCCTCGCGCAGCGCCGCCAGCCGCTCCCACGGGTCCTCGTGCAGGAAGCGCAGCGCGACGTCGTAGGTGGCGCCACCCCAGGCCTCGATGCTGAGCAGCTGGGGCAGCAACCGCGCCTGGTGCCCGGCGACGGCGACCAGGTCCTTGGTGCGCACCCGGGTGGCCAGCAGCGACTGGTGGGCGTCGCGGAACGTGGTGTCGGTGACCGCCAGCGGGGTCTGCGCGCGCAGGTCCGCGGCGAACCGCTCCGGGCCGAGCTCGCGCAGCCGGTCGCGGGAGCCGTCCAGCGGGGCCAGGTTCAGGTCGACGGCGGGGAGCTTCTCGGCCGGGTCGACCAGGTGCGGGCGCTCCCCGTGCGGGGCGTTGACGGTGACGTCGGCCAGGTAGCTGAGCAGCTTGGTGCCGCGGTCGGCGGAGCTTCGGGCGGTGAGCAGCTCCGGGCGCTCCGCGATGAACGACGTCGTCACCCGCCCGGCGGCGAAGTCCGGGTCGTCCAGCACCGCCTGCAGGAACGGGATGTTCGTGGAGACGCCGCGGATGCGGAACTCGGCGACCGCCCGGCGCGCCCGGGCCACCGCGATGTCCCAGGTGCGGCCCCGGCAGGTGAGCTTGACCAGCATGGAGTCGAAGTGGGCACCCACCTCCGCGCCCAGCGACGCCCCGCCGTCCAGCCGGACGCCGGCGCCGCCCGGCGAGCGGTAGGCGGTGATCCGGCCGGTGTCCGGGCGGAAGCCGTTCGCCGGGTCCTCCGTGGTGATCCGGCACTGCAGCGCCGCGCCCCGCAGCTGCACCGTCTCCTGGCTCAACCCCAGGTCGGCGAGCGTCTCCCCCGCGGCGATCCGCAGCTGGGACTGCACGAGGTCCACGTCGGTGACCTCCTCGGTGACCGTGTGCTCGACCTGGATCCGCGGGTTCATCTCGATGAACACGTGCCGCCCGGCGGCGTCGAGCAGGAACTCCACGGTGCCGGCGCAGCTGTAGCCGATGGCCCGGGCGAAGGCGACGGCGTCGGCGCAGATCCGATCGCGCAGCTCCGCGTCCAGGTTCGGCGCCGGGGCCAGCTCGACCACCTTCTGGTGCCGGCGCTGCACCGAGCAGTCCCGCTCGAACAGGTGGATCACGTTCCCTTGCCCGTCGGCCAGGACCTGCACCTCGATGTGCCGCGGGTCGACGACGGCCTGCTCGAGGAAGACGGTGGCGTCGCCGAACGCCGACTCCGCCTCCCGCATCGCCGCCTCGATCGCGCCCCGCAGCTGGGGGCGGTCGTCGACCCGGCGCATGCCGCGCCCGCCGCCCCCGGCGACGGCCTTGACGAACACCGGGCCCTCGATCCCGTCGGCTGCGGCCAGCAGGGTGTCGACGTCGTCGCTCGGGTCGGTGCCCTGCAGCACCGGCAGGCCGGCCTCCCGCGCCGCGGCGATCGCGCGGGACTTGTCCCCGGTCAGCTCCAGCACGGCGGCGCTCGGCCCGACGAAGGTGATCCCCGCCCGCGCGCACGCCTCGGCGAGCTCGGGGTTCTCCGACAGGAACCCGTAACCGGGGTAGACGGCGTCGGCGCCGGCGCGCTGAGCGGCCCGGACGATCTCGGCGACGTCCAGGTAGGCGCGCACCGGGTGGCCCGGCTCACCGATCTGGTAGCTCTCGTCGGCCTTGAGCCGGTGCACCGAGTTGCGGTCCTCGTGCGGGAAGACCGCGACCGTCCCGGCCCCCAGCTCGTACGCGGCGCGGAAGGCGCGGACGGCGATCTCCCCGCGGTTGGCGACCAGCACCTTCTGGAACCCGGGGACCTTCTCGAACACGGGCGCGTCCTCTCGGCTCGGGGGCGGCCGGCGCCGGCGGCCCGCGTGCTGCCCGACCGTAGCGGCGGGCGGCGGTCCACGGCTGCCCCGGAGAACCGGCCGTGCGCAACGCGAGTGCCCTCGGCCCGCTCCGGGTACGACGCCGCAGGTGACCACCGAGCAGACAGCAGACCGGGCCGCCGAGGTCGTCCTCATCACCGGCGCCTCGTCCGGGATCGGCCGGGCGTCGGCGGTGCAGTTCGCCAGGCGCGGCGCCTCGCTGGTGCTGGTGTCCCGCAGCCGAGAGAGCCTCCAGCAGGCCGCCGCCGAGTGCCGGGCGGCCGGAGCCGGCGAGGTGCACGTCTGCCCGGCCGACGTCCTCGACAGCGCCGCGCTGCAGGCCGCCGTTGACCGGGCCGTGCAGACCTCCGGCCAGCTCGACGTCGTCGTCCACTCCGCCACGGTCATGGCCTACGGCCGGATCGAGGACATGGACCCGGAGGTCTTCGAGCGGGTGGTGGACACCGCCATCCAGGGCACCTTCAACCTCTTCCAGGCCGTGGTGCCGGTGTTCCGCGCGCAACGCCGCGGCTCGCTCGTCGTGGTCAGCTCGCTGCTCGCCTCGATCACCACCCCGACCATGAGCGCCTACGTCACCGCCAAGTGGGGGCAGCTCGGGCTCATCCGGACGCTGCAGCAGGAGCTGCGCGAGCTGCCCGACGTGCACGTCTCGGCCGTCGCCCCGGGCGGGGTGGCGACCCCGATCTACGAGCAGGCGGCCACCGTGCTGGGCACCAGCGCCCACCCGCCGCCGCCGGTCTACACCCCCGAGCGGGTCGCCCGGCACGTGCTGGCCCGGATCGGTGCCCCCAGGCGGCTGAAGCAGTCGGGGTTCACCAACCCGGTGATCATCGCCGGGTTCCGGCTGTTCCCGCCGGTCTACGACGCGCTGGTCGGTCCGCTCCTGAAGATGTTCAGCCTGGGCCGGGACCCGGTCCCGCCGACCACCGGCAACGTGTTCGCGCCGGTGCCGGCGAAGGAGACGACGCGGGGCCCCTACCGGGCCATCTGACCGACGTCGTCCCGGGTCGGGGAGGATGGCCCGGTGACCGACGTCCGCACCTCCTTCTCCGCGGAGGTCTCCGACGCCGTCCGGCGGCTCGCCGGGGTCGCCGAGCGGACCCCGCTGCAGCGCAACGCCCGCCTGTCCGAGCTGACCGGCGCCGAGGTGTGGGTGAAGCGGGAGGACCTGCAGGTCGGCCGCTCGTACAAGGTGCGCGGCGCCTACAACACGATCAGCCAGCTCGACGCGGCCGGCCGCGCCGCCGGGGCGGTCTGCGCCAGCGCCGGCAACCACGGCCAGGGCGTGGCCTACGCGTGCCGGGTGCTGGGCGTCCGCGGTCGGGTGTTCGTCCCCGGCACCACACCCCGGCAGAAGCGGCAGCGGATCGCCGCCCTCGGCGGGGACATGGTGGAGCTGGTGGTCACCGGCGACACCTACGACGACGCGGCCGCCGCGGCCGCTGCCTCCGCACAGATGACCGGGGCCACCCTGGTGCCGGCGTTCGACGCGCTCTCCACCGTGGTCGGTCAGGCCACCGTGGCCGTGGAGGTGCTCGACCAGCTGGGCGGTGCCCCGGACGTCGTCGTCCTGCCGGTCGGTGGCGGTGGGCTGCTGGCCGGTTGCGGCACCTGGCTGCGCGAGCACAGCCCCGGCACCCGGCTGGTCGGCGTCGAGCCGGCCGGCGCGGCGAGCATGGCCGCGGCGCTGGCCGCCGGCGCACCCGTCGAGCTGCCCGAGATCGACACCTTCGTCGACGGCGCCGCGGTGCGCCGGGTCGGGGAGGTCACCCACCCGCTGGTGCGCGACAGCGGCGCGGAGCTGGTCGCCGTCCCGGAGGGGCAGATCTGCACCGAGATGCTGGAGCTCTACCAGGTCGACGGCGTGATCGCCGAGCCCGCCGGGGCGCTGGCCACCGCGGCGTTGACCGGGGGCGCCGTCCGGGTGGAGCCCGGGCAGACCGTCGTCTGCCTGCTGTCGGGCGGCAACAACGACGTCAGCCGGTACGCCGAAATCGTCGAGCGGTCCCTGGTGCACCAGGGGCTCAAGCACTGGTTCCTGGTGGAGTTCCCGCAGGAGCCCGGCGCGCTGCGCCGCTTCCTCGACGAGGTGCTCGGCCCGGACGACGACATCGTGCGGTTCGAGTACGTCAAGCGCGACAACCGGGACACCGGGGCGGCGCTGACCGGCATCGAGCTGGGCAGCCCCGAGGGCCTGGCCCCGCTGCTGGCCCGGATCGAGGCCGGCCCGCTGACCATCCAGCACCTGCAGCCGGGCACGACCGCCTACCGCTACCTGGTCAGCGGCCCCAGCTTCTAGCGGCCCCCGGTTCGCCCTCGGCGCGGAGAGCAGACCACCCCGGGTCGCCTTCCGCGCGGGAAGTGGGCGTCAGCGGCCGTAGCGGGCGGCGGAGCGGGCGCGGGCCTGGGCGGCGAGCACCTCGCGGTCCCTGGGCGGTGCGGTGGTGACCAGGTCGGCGAGCAGGTGCTCGGTGGCGTGCGCGATCTCCTCGACCGCCCGGTCGAACGCCGCCTGGTTCGCCTGTGACGGCCTGGTCGACCCGCTGACCTTGCGCACGTACTGCAGCGCCGCGGCGCGCACCTCGTCGGAGGTGGTGGCGGGCTCCAGGTTGTGCAGGACGTGGATGTTCCGACACATGCCGGGCAGCGTAGGCCCCTGACCTCCCCGCCAAAATGGCCATTTTGGCGGGGAGGTCAGGGGACGACGGTGGCGGTGTCCGCTGCGCCGCCGCGGGCCAGGGCCCGGCTGATCACCAGCCGCTGGATCTGGTTGGTGCCCTCGAAGATCTGCATGACCTTCGCCTCCCGCATGTAGCGCTCGACCGGGAAGTCACGGGTGTAGCCGTAGCCGCCGAGCACCTGGACGGCGTCGGTGGTCACCTTCATCGCGTTGTCGGTGGCCACCAGCTTGGCGATCGAGGCCTGCCGCCCGTACGGCTGGCCGGCGTCGCGCAGCCGGGCCGCGGCCAGGTACGTGGCCCGGGAGGCCTCCACGGCGGCGGCCATGTCGGCGAGCAGGAAGCCCAGGCCCTGGTGCTCGATGATCGGTGCGCCGAAGGTCTCCCGCTCCTTGGCGTAGGCGACCGCGTCGTCCAGCGCGCGCTGGGCCAGCCCGGTGGCGACGGCGGCGATCCCCAGCCGGCCGGCGTCCAGACCGGCGAGGGCGATCGACAGGCCCTCGCCCTCCTCCCCCAGCCGGCGGCCGGCGTCGACGCGGACGCCGTCGAACCGCATGGTCGCCGTGGTCGAGCCGGTCAGCCCCATCTTGCGCTCGGCGGGGTCGGCGGACAGCCCCTCGCTGTCGGCGGGGACGAGGAAGCAGGAGATGCCGCGGGCGCCGTCGTCGGAGGTGCGGGCCATCACCGTGTAGAAGTCCGCGTGCCCGCCGTGCGTGGTCCAGGCCTTCTCCCCAGACAGCACGTAGGCGTCCCCGTCCCGCACGGCCCGGGTGCGCATCGCCGCCGGATCGGAGCCGGCGTGCGGCTCGGACAGGCAGTACGCGCCGAGCAGCTCGCCGCCGAGCAGGTCGGGCAGCCACTCCTGCTGCTCCGGCGTGCCCCGGGTGGCCAGCGCGAAGCAGGACAGCCCGTGCACGCTCACCCCGACGCCGACGCTGGCCCAGGCGGCCGAGATCTCCTCGAGCACCTGCAGGTACACCTCGAGGGGCTGCCCGCCGCCACCCAGCTCCTCGGCGTAGGGCAGGCCGAGCAGCCCGGCCCGGCCCAGGGTGCGGAACACCTCCCGCGGGAACTCCTCGGAGGCCTCCGCGGCGGCGGCCCGGGGAGCGAGCTCGGCGCGGGCCAGCTCCCGGGTCAGCTGGAGCAGGTCCGCGGCCTCCTGGGTGGGCACGAGACGGGCGACGGGCACGGGGAGACCTCCGGGACGGCGGGACGCCGGTGTCCCGCGGGCAGTACTGACGGACGGTACGCAGTACCGATCCCAGTACTCAAGAGCGTCGCCGTTGTTACCCTCCGGTACCCGGAGGGAGGCGCCATGACGTCGCTGGAGACCCGCAGCCCCCGCGCCACCGCCCGGCGCGCGGAGCTGCTCGACCAGCTGGTCGGGCTGATGCTGGCCGAGGGGTTCGCGGCGTTCACCCTCGACGAGCTGGCCCGCCGGCTGCACTGCTCCAAGAGCACGCTGTACGGCATCGCGGCCAGCAAGGAGCAGCTGGTGGTGGCCGGGGTGAAGCGGTTCTTCCAGGTCGCCACCGCGGCCGTGGAGGAGCGCGCCGCCGCCCCCGCCGACCACCGCGAGCGGATCAGCGCCTACCTGCTCGCCGTCGCCGCGCAGCTGCAGCCGGCCTCCCCGGCGTTCTTCGCCGACCTGGCCGCGTTCGCCCCGGCGCGGGAGATCTACCAGCACAACACCCGCGCGGCCGCCGCCCGGGTGCAGCGCCTGGTCGCCGAGGGCGTCACCGCGGGCACCGTCCGCCCGGTGCACGCCTCCTTCGTCGGGACGGCGGTCGCGCAGGTCATGGCCGCGATCCACCGGGGCGACGTCCGCGCGGCCACCGGGCTCGACGACGCCGCCGCCTACCGGGAGCTCGCCGACCTCGTCGTCGCCGGCACCGCCCCGCGCTGACCGAGGGCCGGGTCAGGTCCCCGGCCAGGCGAGGTCGGCGACGACCGGCGAGTGCGTGCTCGCCCCCCGCGCGCCCTCCGCGTCCGCGACCGGCCGCAGCCCCGCGACCAGCACCACGTCGACCCGGGCCACCCCGGGGCCCGGGCCGCGGGTGAACTGCGGCCACGTGCCGACCGCGCGGTGCACGTCGACGAGCCCGGCTCCGGTGAGCACCCGCAGCGGTTCGTTGAGCGTGGAGGAGTTGAGGTCGCCGCCGAGCACCACCGGCCGGCCGTCGGCCATCAGCCCGGCGACGACGGTGGCCAGGCGCTCGGCCTCGGCGACCCGCACGCGGGCCGCGGCGCCCGTGCCCCCGGCGGGGTTCGCCTCGCGGCGTCCGCCCCCGCAGCCGAGGCACGGTGAGGCCAGGTGCACCGAGAGGACGGCGAGCTCCCGCCCGTCCACGTCCAGGGTGACCACGTCCACCGGGCGGGCGCCCTCGGGCAGCCCGGTCACCGGGCGCACGTCCACGATCGGGTACCGCGAGAGGACGACGTCCCGGTCGCCGTCCTCCCCGTTCGCGGCCAGCCGGCCGAACGAGCGGTGCGGGTAGCCCGGCAGGGCCTCGACCTCCGGGCGCCGCCGGTCGACGACCTCCTGCAGCAGCAGGACGTCGGGGTCCTGCTCGCCCACCAGCGCGGCCAGCCCGTCGAGCGGAGCGCCGGCGGTCACGTTGTAGGTGGCCACCCGCAGGCCGGCCGGGCCGTCCTCCCCGTCCACCCGGTTGACCAGCAGCGGCCCCTGCAGCCAGGCCCACAGCACCGCGGGGACGACGACCGCCGCCACGACCGGCCAGGACCGCCGGAGGGCCGCGGCGACCAGCAGCAGCGGGGCCGGGAGCAGCCACCAGGAGGAGAACAGCGCCGCGGTGTAGGTCACCGCCCACCGGTCGCCGAACACGAGGACCGCGAGCACCACCGCCGTGGCCGAGATCCCGTACGCCAGCGCCGCGGCGCGCAGAGCGGAGAGCCGGCGCACCCGCCCATCCTGGCGGTCGGCCGCGCCCGCCGGTCGACTTCGCGGAGTTGCATCGCTCACCCCGCCCGGCTGCCACCGGCCGGACCGATGAGTAAGGTGAGCCTTGCTTTCCCTGGCCGGACGCCGGCCGTCCCCTCGTCCCCCAGGAGCAGCTCGTGGCGCAGCGCACGGCCACCGCGGCTCCGCGGGCGACCGCCGAGCAACCCCGCCGCGGCCTGCTGCGCGGTGCGTTCACCCGCACGCTCGGGCTCTGGCTGCTGCTCGCGCTGGCGCTGGCGGCCTGCGTCCTGAGCATCACGGTCGGCACCCGGCCGATCGGGCTCGGCACCGTCTGGCAGGCGCTGAGCGACGCCTCCACCCCGGGCGACGAGGCGCTCATCATCCGCGAGCTCCGGGTGCCCCGGACCGTGCTGGGCGTGCTCGCCGGGGTCGCGCTGGGCGTCTCCGGCGCGCTGATGCAGGGGCACACCCGCAACCCGCTGGGCGACCCGGGGCTGCTCGGGGTCACCGCGGGTGCCTCGTTCGCCGTCGTGCTGTCCATCTGGCTGCTGGGCATCAGCTCTCCCGGCGGCTACGTCTGGTTCGCCCTGGCCGGTGCACTGCTGGGCAGCGTCACGGTCTACGCGATCGGCTCCGCCGGCCCCGGCGGGTCGACCCCGGTGACCCTGGCACTGGCCGGTGCCGCGCTGACGGCCCTGCTCTACGCGCTGATCCAGGCGATCACCATCCGGGAGACCACGGCGCTGGACGCCTACCGGTTCTGGGTGGTCGGTGCCCTCGCCGGCCGGGACGCCACGGTGGCCGCGCAGGTCGCCCCCTTCATCGTCGCCGGCCTGGTGCTCGCCCTGGTCAACGCGCCGGCGCTGAACCTGCTCGGCCTCGGTGAGGACGTCGCCCGTGGGCTGGGCACCCGGATCTGGCTGGCCCGCGGCGTGGGCCTGACGGCGATCACCCTGCTGGCCGGCGCCGCCACCGCCGCCTGCGGACCGATCGTGTTCGTCGGGTTGGTGGTGCCGCACGTGGCCCGGGCGGTCACCGGGCCGGACCACCGCTGGCTGGTGCCGTACTCCGCGCTGCTGGGCGCGGTGTTCCTGCTGCTCGCCGACGTGCTGGGCCGGATCGTGGCCCGGCCCGGCGAGCTGCAGGTGGGGATCGTGCTCGCCGTGGTCGGCGCACCGTTCTTCATCGCCCTGGTCCGCCGCCGGAAGCTGGCGGCGCTGTGACCCTCACCGCGCCTCCCCGCGCCCCCGAGCGGCGCCCCCAACCCCGGCGGGCCGTGCGGATCGGCCCCTTCTCCGGGGTGTACCGCCCCCGGCAGCTCGTCGTCCCGCTGGCGGTGCTGGTGGTGCTGGTCGTGGTCAGCGCGCTCAACCTGGGTCGCGGCGACTACCCGATCAGCGTCCCGGAGGTGCTCGGCACCCTGGTCGGCGCCGGCGACGACACCCAGCGGTTCATCGTGCTCGAGCTGCGCGCGCCCCGGGTCGTGGTCGGCCTGCTCGTCGGGCTGGCGCTGGGGGTGTCCGGCGCGCTGTTCCAGACCTTCGCCCGCAACCCCCTGGCCAGCCCGGACATCCTCGGCGTCACCGGCGGGGCGGCGGTCGGCGCGGTCGCGGTGATCGTGCTGGGCGGCACCACCGGCGCCGGGGCGCTGCTGGGCGGGGCCGGGCTGCCGGCCGCCGCGCTCGCCAGCGGCCTGCTCACCGCGGCACTCATCTTCGGCCTGGCCTGGCGCAAGGGGATCGACGGCTACCGGCTGGTGCTGGTCGGCATCGGGCTGGCCGCCTTCGCCCAGGCGCTGATCGGCTACCTGCTCACCCGCAGCGACATCAACGACGCCGCGGCGGCCAACGTCTGGCTCACCGGCTCGCTGAACGGGCGGGGCTGGGACCAGGCGGCGCCGCTGGCGCTGGCCCTCGCGGTGCTGCTGCCCGCCGCGCTCGCGCTGAGCCGGGTGCTGGGGGTGCTCCAGTTCGGCGACGACACCGCCCGGGCCCTCGGGGTGCGGCTGGCCGGCGCGCAGGGCGTCGTCGTGCTGGTCGCGGTGGCGCTGGCCGCGTTCGCCGTCGCCGCCGCCGGGCCGATCCAGTTCGTCGCGCTGGTGGTGCCGCAGATCGCCGTCCGGCTCGCCGGTGGCTCGCGGCCGCCGGTGCTCGCCTCGGGGCTGCTGGGCGGGCTGCTGCTGATCAGCAGTGACCTGGTGGCCCGCACCGTGCTGCCCGATTCGTTCCCCGTCGGGGTGGTGACCGCCGTGGTCGGCGCTCCGTACCTGCTCTGGCTCCTCGTCCGCGGAAGGCGGCGATCGACCCTGTGACTGCCTCACCCACGCTCGCGCGCGACACCACCCGCCCCGACGCCCCGCCGGTGCGGCTCGCCGCCGACGGCGTCCGGCTGGCCTACGGCGAGAAGGTCGTCGTCGACTCGCTGGACCTCGAGCTCACCGACGGCTCGTTCACCGCGATCGTCGGCCCGAACGGCTGCGGCAAGTCGACCCTGCTCAAGGCGCTGGGCCGGCTGCTGCGCCCCACCGGGGGCACCGTGCTGCTCGACGGCCGGGCCATCACCAGCACCCCGACCCGTGAGGTGGCCAAGGTGCTCGGCCTGCTGCCGCAGACCCCGCTGGCGCCGGAGGGGCTCACCGTCGCCGACCTGGTGGCCCGCGGCCGGCACCCGCACCAGAGCTGGCTGCGCCAGTGGTCCTCCGACGACGAGGCCGTGGTCGACGAGGCGCTGCGCTGGACCGACATGGCCGAACTGGCCGACTCCCCGGTCGACGCGCTGTCGGGCGGGCAGCGGCAGCGGGCCTGGATCTCCATGGCGCTGGCCCAGGGCACCGACCTGCTGCTGCTCGACGAGCCGACCACCTACCTCGACCTGGCCCACCAGGTCGACGTGCTCGAGCTGGTCGGCCGGCTGCACGCCGAGCGCGGCCGGACCGTCGTCGTCGTGCTGCACGACCTGAACCTGGCGGCGCGCTACGCGCAGCGGCTGGTGGCGATGAAGGACGGCGTGCTCGTCGCGGCGGGCACGCCGGCGGAGGTGCTCACCGAGCAGCTGCTCGCCGACGTGTTCGAGCTGGAGGCCCGGGTCGTCCCCGACCCGGTCACCGGCACCCCGATGGTGGTCCCGGTCCGCCGCCTCCGCTGACGGTGACGCGCTGGAACAGCCCCCTCGCAGGGCCCGCGCCGAGCGGAGCGAGGCGTGGGGGGGGCAGCGGGGTCCTCTCAGTAGCTGAAGTGCGCGACCGCCGCACGGAGGTCACTGGCCAGCCGGGTCAGTTCGTCCACCGCGATCCGCGTCCGGGCCAGCGCCCGGGTGGTCTGCTCGGCCGCCTCCGAGACCCCGGTGATGTTCGCGGCGATCTCCGTGGACCCGGTCGCCCCCTCCTGCACCGACCGCGAGATCTCGTTCGTCGTCGCTGTCTGCTCCTCGACCGCGCTGGCGATGGTCAACTGGAGGTCGTTGATCCGACCGATCACCGCGGAGATCTGCTCGATCGCCGCGACCGCCGACCCGGTGTCGGCCTGGATCGCCTCGACCCGGCGGGCGATGTCCTCGGTCGCCCTCGCCGTCTCCTCCGAGAGGTCCTTGACCTCGCTGGTGACCACCGCGAAGTCCTTGCCCGACTCACCGGCCCGGGCGGCCTCGATGGTTGCGTTGAGGGCCAGCAGGTTCGTCTGGTCCGCGATCGCGGTGATCACCTTGACGACCTCGCCGATCTCCCGGGACGACTCCCCCAGCGCGACGACGGTCGCGGTGGTGGTGGCGGCCTGGGCCACGGCGCCGGCCGCCACCCGGGCGGCCTCGTTGGCGGGGGACGGGGACGGTGGTTGCGCGGCCCACCTGCACCGTCGCCATCGGCAGTCCCGGTGCGCGCCGCGACCGGTCCGCCACCCGGGAACGGCGACGGCCCGCCCGCCGGGTGGCGGACGGGCCGTCGTGCGGCTCCGTGTCGGGCCCCTCGTGAGCCTGCGAGGGGTGCGGAGGACGGGTCCTCCTCAGCCTCGGGGGTCCTGGGGCCGGCCCACCGGGTCGTCCTCGTCCCGGGTGGCCCCGGATGCCGGCGCTCCGTCGGGCTGCCCGCCGGGTTCCGTCCCGTCCCCCGTCGTACCCGCGGCGGTGTGCTCGACGACCAGCACGAAGTCGTCACCGTGCCGGCTGATCCCATGGACCACGGCCTGCTCGACGGCGTCCGCGGCGTAGGCGCGGCGGAGCACCATCGGGTCCGAGCGCAGGTCCTTGGTCAGCGCGATCGCCAGCCCGATCATCACCAACGCGAAGGGGAGCGCGGCGATGATCGTCAGGTTCCGCAGCCCCTGCAGCGCCTCATCGCCACCGACGAGCAGCATCACGGCGGCCACGCCACCGGTGAGGAGCCCCCAGAAGACGACCATCTTCGAGGTCGGCTCACGGGTGCCGCGCTCGGACAGCGACGCCATCACGATCGAGGCCGAGTCCGCGCCGGTGACGAAGAAGATGCCGACCAGCAGCATCACGATGACGCTGGTGACCGTGGTGAACGGCAGCTCCTGCAGCAGGCCGAACAGCTGGCCCTCGGCCGTCGACTGGCCGGCGAGGTCCTGACCCGACTGCTGGGCACCGATCCCCGCTCCGCCGAAGATCGCGAACCAGAACAGCGTGACTGCGCTGGGCACGAGCAGCACGCCGGCGATGAACTCCCGGACCGTGCGGCCGCGGCTGATCCGGGCGAGGAACACACCCACGAACGGCGTCCAGGAGATCCACCAGGCCCAGTAGAAGACCGTCCAGCTCGACAGCCACTCGGCCATCTCCTCGCCACCGGAGGCGTTGGTGCGCGCGGCCATCTCGGGGAGCTCGGCGGCGTACGAGCCCAGCGCGGTCGGCACCAGGTTCAGCATCAGCACCGTGGGGCCCACCACGAAGACGAACAGCGCCAGGGTGAAGGCCAGGGCGACGTTGATGTTGGACAGCCACTGGATGCCGCGGGCGATGCCGGAGAAGGCGGAGGCGACGAAGGCCGCGGTCAGCACGGCGATGACGCCCACGGTCGCCGCGTTGCCCACCGGTCCGAGCCAGCCGAGGATCTCCAGCCCGCTGCCGATCTGCAGGGCGCCGAGCCCCAGCGAGGCGGCCGTGCCGAAGAGCGTGGCGAAGATGGCGAGGACGTCGATCACCTTGCCGGCCGGCCCTTGGGCGACCCCGCGCCCGAACAGCGAGGTGAACGCCGAGGAGAGAAGCTGGCCGCGCCCGCGGCGGTAGGTGCCGTACGCGACAGCCAGCCCGACGAGGGCGTACAGCGCCCACGGGTGCAGCGTCCAGTGGAAGAGCGTGGTGGCCATCGCCGTGGTGACGGCCTCCTGGCTCTCGCCGGCGACGGTGCCCGGCGGCGGGGAGACGTAGTGCGACAGCGGCTCGGAGACGCCGAAGAACATCAGCCCGATGCCCATGCCGGCGCTGAACATCATGGCGATCCAGCTGATCGTCCGGAACTCAGGTCGTTCGCCGTCCCCGCCGAGCGGGATGCGTCCGTAGGCGCTGGCGGCGATCCAGAGCACGAAGAGCACCACGGCGGTGCCGAGCAGCACGAAGAACCAGCCGAGGTTCAGCTCGATCCAACCGAGCGCGCTGCTGCTGGCCGAGCCCAGGCCGCTGGGGCTGAGGAAGCCCCAGGCGAGGAAGGCCAGCGAGACGACGGCGGCGACGCCGAAGACCGTCCGGTCCAGCCGCGGCCGGCGCTCGTGCTCCTGGGCCGGGGGCTGGGCGATCGCCGGGTGCGTCTGGCTGGCGACTCCGGGGTCGAGCACGTCGTCGATCGTCTGGTCGGGCGCCGCGGAGTGGGGGGCCTCGCCGGAGACCGTGTCCGGGGCGGCGCTGGTCGAGCCGTGCGGCGGCTGACCGGGTGGGTCGTTCGGTGGATTGCTCACGTGGCGTGGCGCCTGATCGGCGCCCCTCCCTTCGGGTCGGCGCGCAGGTCGAGCGAGCTGCCCCCGTTCCGGGCAACTCGTTGTACGGACCACCGTCGCCGCACCCGGGCCCCAGCGCAAATCCACGGCAGCACATCCGCGACCATGTCCGTCCTGGGCGCCGCACCACCCGGGCAGCCGGCAGACAGGCGGACCGGCCACACTGGACGGTGATGGAGGCGCTCGTGGATCTCTGGAACTGGCTGCGGGGCGCCGGGCTCGAGGCGCTGCTGATCGTGCTGGGCGCGGTGCTGCTGGCCCGCTTCGTCAGCTGGGCCGGCGGCCGGATCACCGACCGCATCGACGCCACCGCCCAGGAGTCCGACGCCCTGGTCCGCTCGGAGGCGGCCAAGCACCGGCACTCGCTGACCCAGGTGATCACCTGGGCCGCGATCGTGCTGATCTGGTCGATCGCCATCTTCTTCGTGCTCGAGCGGCTCGGCATCCCGATCACCGGCCTCGTCGCCCCGGCGACCGTGCTCGGCGTGGGGCTGGGCTTCGGCGCCCAGCGGATCGTCGGGGACGTGCTCGCGGGCTTCTTCCTGATCACCGAGCGGCAGTACGGCTTCGGCGACGTGGTGTCCATCCAGGTGGTCGGCGGGATGGAGCCCGCGTCCGGGACGGTGGAGGACGTCACGCTGCGCATCACCCGGGTGCGCTCGGTCGACGGCGAGGTCGTGATCGTGCCGAACGGGCAGATCGTCAAGGTGACCAACCTGTCCCGCGACTGGGCCCGGGCGGTGGTCGACGTGCCGGTGCCGGCGACCACCGACGTCAGCCGGGTGCAGGAGGTGCTGCGGGAGGTCGGGCAACGGGCCTTCGCCGATCCACGGCTGCACCAGCTGCTGCTCGACGAGCCCAGCGTCATGGGCGTGGAGAGCATCACGCTGGACGAGGTGAACCTGCGGATGGTGGCCCGGACGCTGCCCGGCAAGCAGTTCGAGGTGGGCCGTGACCTGCGGGCACGGGTGGCGCTCGCCCTCTCCCGCGAGGGCGTCTCGCTGCGGGCCACCACGAGCACCGACCTGCCCAGCGTGCAGGACGAGGCGCTGGCCGAGGACCGGGCCCGCGGCGGAGGAGCAGCATGAGCACCCCGGATGACCAGCCGACCACCGTCCAGCGGCAGGTCACCGCCGAGCAGCCCGCCGTGACCACCGGCGAGGCACCGGCACGGTCGCGCGTCTGGCAGCGCCGGCTGCCGTCCCGGATCGGCCGCGCGCACACCTCGACCGTGGTGATCGGGGCGCTGTTCGTCGTGCTGTTCGCGCTCTGGCTGGCGGCCCGCCCCGCGTACGTCGACGTCGAGCTGCCTGGCGGGGGCACCGCCCGGGTGCCGTGCTCCCAGGTCAGCACCTGCGGGGAGCCGACCCCCAGCGAGACCCCGCTGCCCAGCGAGTCGCCGCTCGCGCCGACCGACCCCACCGGTCCGGGCACCGACGCGCCGGCACCCACCGGCCAGGCGCCGCAGACCACCGGGCTGGACGACGACGAGACGCCGACCACCACGCCGCGGACCAGCCGCGCCCCGGCGCCGTCCACCGGGACCACGGGACCGACGACGACGGACGAGACCCCGACGACCGGCACCGAGCAGGGGACCGACGAGGAGCCGACCCCCAGCGAGACCCCGACCGGCTGACCGGTTCAGCCTTGGGTGTTGCTCCGGGTGAGCCCCCAGGCGGCGGTGACCAGGAACAGCACGACGCCGACGACGAAGAGCCAGAACAGGCCCTCGACGAGGGCGCCGACCACGGTCACGACCAGCCAGGCGACCAGCAGCAGGGCGATGAGCGCCAACACGGTGCCCTCCTCAGCTCGGTTGTCCCTTCCCAGGATGCGCGCCGGCGGCCCGCCGCGTGCGCGACCGCGCAGAGGTCACCAGATCGTCATGTGCCGGCCGGGGTGACGACGGCGATCCCCGGCGCCCGGCCGACCGCGGCCAGCGCGGCACCGGCGTCGGCGAGACCGAGCTCGCGGGTGACCAGCAGCTCCGGGCGCAGCCGGCCCGCGGTGATCAGCGAGAGCATCGCCGGGTAGTCGCCGGCGGCCATCCCGTGGCTGCCGAGCACGGCGAGCTCGCGGGCGATCACGAGCTCCATCGGGATCTCCGGCCGGCCCACCGTCGGGGGCAGCAGGCCGACCTGCACGTGCCGCCCGCGCGGGCGCAGGCTCCGGATCGAGTTCGTGCAGGTGGCGGCCGACCCGAGCGCGTCCAGCGAGAGGTGGGCACCGCCGCCGGTCAGCTCGGCGACGGCGGCGGGGACGTCGGCGGCACCCCCGTCGACCGTGTGCTCGGCGCCCATCCGGCGGGCCAGCTCCAGCGCGCCGGAGGCGACGTCGACCGCGACCACCCGGGCGCCGGCCGCGACCGCCACCTGGACCGCCGACAGCCCCACGCCACCGCAACCGTGCACCGCGACCCACTCCCCGGGACGCACCCGGCCCACCTCGGTGACCGCGCGGAAGGCGGTGGCGAACCGGCAGCCCAGGCTGGCCGCGGTGGTGGCCGGCAGCCCGTCGGGCAGGGCGACGAGGTTGACGTCGGCGGCGTCCAGCGCGACCAGCTCGGCGAGCGACCCCCAGCCGGTGAAGCCGGGCTGGGTCTGGTGCAGGCAGACCTGGCCGTCGCCCTCCCGGCAGGGCGCGCAGCGACCGCAGGCGCAGACGAACGGCACGGTCACCCGGTCACCGACCGCCCACCGCCGCACGTCCGCCCCGACGGCGGCGACCGTGCCGGCCAGCTCGTGGCCGGGCACGTGCGGGAGGACGACGTCGGGGTCGTGACCGGACCACGCGTGCCAGTCGCTCCGGCAGATGCCGCTGGCCTCCACCCGCACCACCACCCCGGCGGGGGCCGGGCGGGGGTCGGGCACCTCCCGGACCTCGAGCGGACCGCCGAAGGACTCGAACACCAGTGCGCGCACGCCCGACAGCGTGCACGGCCGCGCGGCTCAGCGACCGAGCAGGTCCGCCAGCCGCGCGTCGGTGGCGCCGTCGACGTCGACCACCTTGGTCCGGGACGTCGCCCCGGTGACCAGCGTGACCGCCGACCGGCGGGCACCGAACGCGTCGGCGACGGCGGCCAGCGCGGCCTCGGTCGCCTTCCCGTCGACGGCCCGGGCGGACACCCGGACGACGAGCGCGCCGTCGTGCTCCCCGCCGACCACGGTCCGCCCGGCGCCGGGCCGGACCCGGATGGGAATGCGCACCCGTCGATCCTGCCCGTGAGCGGGTCGAGGGCTCAGCCCAGGCCGACGGCGACGGCGAGGACGACCGCCAGGAGGAAGGCCAGCAGCGCGACCAGCCCGGACCGGTGCCACCGCTGGGCGCGTCGCGCCTCGCGCACCGCGGTCAGCAGCTCCGGGCCCGCGACGGGCGCGCCGGCTGCGCGCTCGGCGAGGTCCCGGCGCAGCAGGTCGGCGAGGTCCTGGCCGGGCAGCCGTTCGGCGAGCCGAGCCAGGCCCCGGTCCATCTCGCCCGACACCGCACCGGGTTCCAGCCCCACGGCGTCGGCTACCTCGTCGTCGGTGAGGCCGTCCCCGTACCGCAGCACCAGGACCGCGCGCTCGCGCGCCGGCAGCCGGGCGAGCGCTGCGGCCACCTCCCCGGGTGGTGCGGCGGGCGCACCGGCGGCGGCCGTGCCCGGCAGCCCGCTGGCCCGGAGCCCGTCGAGGGCCGGGACGCTGGAGACCGCCTCCGCCACGCGGGCCCGCCGGTGCCAGGCGGCGTGCGCGGCGACGAGGGCACGGCGCAGCGTGCGGTCGTCGGTCCCGGTGCCGCGGCCCAGCACTCCGGTGAGCGCCTCGACGACCAGCTCCCGGGCCGACCGGTCGTCCCCGGTGAGCAGGTACGCCGTCGGGAGCAGGAGGGCGCCCGCGCCGGCGAGCGTGTCGTCGCTCACGCCGCCGACGGGTCCGTGACCGGCCGGCCGACCCGGTCCCGGAGCTCGGCCTCGCTCATCACCCCACCCGGCGGACGGCGCGGTGGGCGTCGAGCCGGTCGGTGTAGCTCACCGCGTTCGCCCGGATCGCGGCGACGTCGTCCGCGGTGGTCGGCCGGCGCACCTTCGCCGGCACCCCGGCGACCAGCGAGTTCGGCGGCACCACGGTGCCCTGGAGGACCACGGCCCCGGCGGCGACGATCGAGCCGGTGCCGATGTGCGCCCCGTTGAGCACGGTGCAGCCCATCCCGATGAGCACCTCGTCGTCCACCCGACAGCCGTGCAGCACCACCCCGTGGCCGACGGTGACGCGCTCACCCAGCACCAGGGGGAAGCCCGGGTCGCTGTGCAGGGTCGAGCCGTCCTGCACGTTCGAGTCGGCGCCGATCTCGATCACCTCGGTGTCGGCGCGGGCCACCGCGCCGTACCAGATGCTCGCCCGCGGGCCGAGCGTCACCCGGCCGACGACGACCGCCGTCGGCGCGACGAACGCCTGCTCGTGGACCGCCGGTGCGCCGTAGGCCAGCTCCCCGAGGAACGCGCCGTCCGCGGCGGTCACAGGTCGACCTCGGCCAGCACCCGCGGCACCTCCGGCGGCAGCTCGCGGGCCAGGAAGCCGAGCCGCCCGACCCGCGCGGCCAACCGCTCACCCGACCGGCCGTGCAGGTGCGCCGCCCAGACCGCGGCCTGCGCGGGCTCCGCGCCCCGGGCGAGCAGCCCGGCCACGATCCCGGCCCGCACGTCGCCGGAGCCGGAGACCCCCAGCCCCGCGCCGCCGCTCTCGTCCTGCCACGAGCGGCCGTCCGGGGCGACGACCCAGCTGGTGGCCCCACCGAGCCCGACCACGGCCTGCGCCTCGTCGGCCAGCCGCCGGGCCGCCCCGGCCGGGTCGTCGTCGACCTCGTCGTGTTCCACGTGCAACGCGATGGCCAGCTCGGTCGGGTTCGGGGTCAGCACGACCTGCCCGCCGAGGTGGTGCAGGCAGCCCGGTTCGGCGGTGACCGCGGCCAGCCCCAGCGCGTCCAGCGCGACCGGCCCGTCCAGGTGGGGCAGCAGCTGCTCGACCAGCCCCCGGGTCTCCGCCTCGTCGGCCATGCCCGGGCCGATGAGCACGGCCGAGGCGCGCTGCGCAAGGTCGAGCACCAGCTCGGCCGACGACGCCCGGATCGCGCCCTCCTCCGTGTGCGGCACCCCGCGGACCAGCGCCTCCGGCAGCGAGATCGACACGTGCGGGGCCACCTTGGAGGGGACGACGACCTGCAGCTTGCCGGCGCCGGAGCGCAGCGCGGCCTCGGCGGCCAGCAGCACCGCGCCGACGGTCTCGGTGCTGCCGCCGACGACGAGGATCGAGCCGCGCGCCTCCTTGCCCCCGGTCGGCTCCGGCAGCCGCCAGCCCCGCAGCACGTGCGGGGTCACGAAGGTGGGCTCAGGCCGGGCGTGGGACATCGTTCTCCTCGGTCACGGGCGCCTCGGCGGGCTCGGCGTCGGTCAGGTGGTGCACGGCGTTGAACTCGACCAGCCGGAGCTCGCCGGCGTCGTCCCGGCGGTAGCGGGTGACCGAGGTGTTGGCGACCCGCTCGCGCCGGTCGATCTCCAGCAGGTCGGGCTCGGCAAGCTCCTCCAGCACGTAGCGGAAGACCATGATCACGGCCTGGTGGGAGAAGCAGGCCAGCCGCTCGCCGTCGTGCCGCAGCGCCTCGGTGGCCAGCAGGCTGCGGATCCGCAGGGCGACGTCGGCCCAGCTCTCGCCGCCCGGCGGGCGGTACCAGAACTTGCCCAGGTGGGCGCGGCGCTCGGCCTCGTCGGGGAAGCGCTCGCGGATGCCGGCCCCGGTCATGCCATCGAAGGCGCCGAAGTCCCGCTCCCGCAGGCGCTCGTCGAACCGCACCGGCAGATCCAACCCGCTGGCGGCGACCGCGCGCCGCGCGGTGTCGGCCGCGCGGGCGAAGGGGGAGCTCAGCACCGTGGTGGGCCGCTCGTCGGCGGGCAGTTCCGCCAGCCAGCGGCCCAGGGCGTCGGCCTGGTGCTCGCCGGTGTCCGACAGCGGGACGTCGGGGTCGCGGACGTCGAGCTCCAGCCGCTCCGCGCCGGTCCGGTGGGCGTGCGCGTCGGCGAGGTTGCCCACGCTCTCCCCGTGGCGGACCAGCCACAGCCGTGTCGGTCCCGGCACCCGCACCATGCCCGCTCCGTCCGCTCCGGGCACCGCCACCGGGCGCCGTCCGGGTGGCGGTAGCCCCGCCGCCATCCGGCGAAACCGTACGCAGACGGCTGGACGGTGCGCGGCCGGCTGGCGACGATGACCCGGTGGCGGACGACGGCGACCTCCCGGTGCTCTCCTTCGCCACGGCCGCGGACTTCGACGCCTGGCTGGCCGCCGAGCACGACCGGGCACCCGGGCTGTTCCTGAAGCTGGCGAGGAAGTCCTCCGGCATCCCCTCGATCACCGCGCCGGAGGCGGTGGAGGTGGCGCTGTGCCACGGCTGGATCGACGGCCGCAGCAACCGGCGGAAGGACCCCGTTCCCCCCACCCCTCGCAAGCTCGGGGCGGTGCCCTGAACGGGGCCGACAACGTGGCGACGGTGGCCCGGCTGATCGCCGAGGGGCGGATGCGCCCGGCCGGGCTCGCCCAGGTCGAGGCGGCGCAGGCCGACGGACGGTGGGACCGCGCCTACGCCGGGCCGGCCACCGTCACCGTGCCCGACGACCTGGCCGCGGCGCTGGCGGGGGTGCCGGCGGCCGCCGCGGCCTTCGCGGCGCTGCGGTCGCAGGACCGGTACACCGTCCTGCACCGGGTGCACACCGCGGTCACCCCGCAGACCCGCGCCAAGCGCATCGCCGCCGCCGTCCAGCAGCTGACCGAGGGGGCGGACACGGCCCCGTCCCGAGGCTCGCCCCGAGCCGGCGAGGGGTGAGGAGGACGGGGTCCTCTCTCAGCCGGTGACGCGGCGGGCGCCCACGTAGCCGCCCTTGTCCACGCTGGTCACCGCGACCGGCTTGCCGGTGACGCTGGCGTGCACCATCTGACCGTTGCCGATGTACATGCCGACGTGGCTGATCGGGGTGTAGAAGAAGACCAGGTCGCCGGGCTGCAGCTCGCTGCGCGACACCGGCACGCCCAGCTGGGCCTGCGCCCGGCTGGAGTGCGGCAGCGAGATGCCGGCGGCGGCGTAGGCGTACTGGGTGAGCCCGGAGCAGTCGAACCGGTCCGGGCCGCTCCCGCCGGGCAGGTACATGTCGCCGGTCTGGGCCAGGGCGGTCTGCACCGCCACGCCGGCGGCCGCGGTCGGCGCGGGGGCCGGGGCGGCGACGACGTCGGGGCCGGCGATCACCGTCTGCACCCGCACCTGGTCGGCGGCCGAGAGCCGGGCGAAGTCCGCCTGGTACCGGCTCATCTCGCTCTCGAGCTCGTCGTGCCGGCGCTGCAGGTCGGCCGCGGCCTGCGCGGCGGCGGCCGCTGCGTCGGTGGCCGCCTGCTGCGCCTGCTCGGCCGCGGTCCGGACGGCGGCGGCCTCGGCGACGACGGCGTCGGCGTGCGAGGCCAGCTGGTCCAGGGTGCTCATCTGCCGCACCAGCTCGTCGGCCGAGCCGCTGGTGAGGAAGGCGGCGAGGCGGCCGCGCGTGGTGCCCACGTACCCGGACTGGGCGATCGCCCGCAGCTGGGGCTCCAGCGCGTCGAGCTGCACCTGCGCGTCGGCGGCGGCGGCCGCGGCGGCACCGGCGGCGGCCCGCTGCTCCTCGGCGGTGGCGGTGGCCTGGTGCACGTCCTCGTCCAGCGCGCTGAGCTTCTGACCGGTCTCGGTGACCGCCTGGCGGGCCTGCTCGGCGGTGGCGGGGGCGGCGGAGGCCGTCGCGGGGACGAACGTGAGCGCCGCACCGGCACTCAGCGCCAGCGCTGCGCCCCGGGTCCACCGGCGAGTGGTCGATCGGGTCACCGTGCCTCCGTCTGCGCGAGGCGGCCCGGGGAAGGGGCGACGTGGTCCTCGCGCGTCAGGGACGGAACGTAAGGACGCGCGGACGGCGCGTCGCCCACGGCGCGCCGGGGGACGATCGGTCCGCCCGGCGGGTCAGTCCCAGAGGCCCCGAGTGCCACTCCTGCCCCGTGCGGACGGCACCAGGCGGTCCGCGACAGTGCCGGTGGCGAAGGAGTAGACCGCCTTGTGCAGGACGTCGACGACCTGGTCGGACCGGCTCCACGTCCACGGCGGTGCGCCGACGCCGGTGGTGTTCTCCAGCGTCTGGTCGACCGCCAGCCGCACCGAGGTGTGCCAGGCGTTCGCCCGCCAGCCGCGCAGGCCGGCCGCGGCCCAGACCCCGCGCAGCGCACCGACGGCGGCGCCGGTGCCCCAGTGCATGAGGTGGTTGCGCACCGGCGGGCGGGCCGACCCGGGCAGCCGGCGTCCGGTGGTCAGCGCGGTCAGCGTGCGGCCCGGCACGTAGGAGTTCGGCCGGCCGGTCAGCTGCTGCTCCAGCTTCTCCCCCGCCGTCATCACCGCGACGCCGGCGAGGCCGGCCAGGGCACCACGGACTGCTGCTCGTCGCCACATGGACTCGGGCCTACCCGCCCGGCGACCCGGTGCAACCACCGGGGGCGGCCCGGGAACGACTCGAGGCCGCCCGCCGGTTCCCCCGGCGGGCGGCCTCGAGTCGATCGGGCCGGGCAGTGCTCAGCCGGCCAGCGGCTCCTGGCACTCGAGCGCCTCGACGACGGCGACGTCGCGCAGGATCGCGGCGAGCTCGGCGGAGGTCCACGCCTCGCAGCAGTCGCAGGCGCCGCTGTCGGTGAAGCTGCGCAGGCCCAGGCTGCCGCCGGCCTGGTCCTCGGCGAGGGCGAGCTGCCCGTCGGCCGGGTTGCGGTGGCAGCGGCAGGAGGCGGCGCACATGCCCAGCCCCCACCCGGAGACGATCACGGACGGGCCGTTCTCGTGGACCTTGCCCAGCTGGAAGATCGAGGGCTTCTGTCGGTACGTCATGGCTGTGCTCCCCTCGCCGTCCTGCCGGAGCAGGGGGTCGTCGTCGGCGTCAGGGAAAAAGTAGACGGGAATCAGGTTTCAGGCGGGTGACTCACGGGAAAGAGAGTTCGAATCGCCGGTTGGCGGTGTGCACCCGCCCCACTCGTCGCGCTCGTCCCATCCGTCCCGGTCTCCGTGGCGCCCGCTGGTCACGTCAGCCGGTTGCGGTCCACGGGCCCCCGGGTGGCGACCGGGTCCCGGACGCACGAACGGCCGCCTCCCCCGGAGGGGAGACGGCCGTCCACGAGCGCGTCAGCGACCGGTGAGGTCGACCTCGGGGTAGAGCGGGTGGGCGCCGACGATCTCGGCGGCCCGGGTGCGCACGCGCTCGGCCACCGTCTCGTCGAGCCGGTACTTGACCTTGGACTCGCCCTCGGGCCGGGTGTTGTCCAGCACGTCGGCGATCAGGTCGCCCACCTCGGCCAGCTCGGCCTCGCGCAGCCCGCGGGTGGTCAGCGCGGGGGTGCCCAGCCGGACGCCGGTGGTGTACCAGGGGCCGTTCGGATCGGCCGGGACGGCGTTGCGGTTGGTGACCAGGCCGGCGTCCAGGAGCGCGGACTCGGCCTGCCGGCCGGTCAGCCCGAAGGTGCGCACGTCCATCAGCACCAGGTGGTTGTCGGTGCCGCCGGTGACCAGCCGGACGCCGCGCTTCTGCAGCCCCCCGGCCAGCGCCTGGGCGTTGTCGACGATCTGCTGGGCGTAGCCGGCGAAGTCCGGACGGCGGGCCTCGGCGAAGGCGACCGCCTTGGCGGCCATCACGTGCGGCAGCGGGCCGCCGAGCACCATCGGGCAGCCGCGGTCGACCGAGGGCGCGTACTCGTCGGTGCACAGCACCATGCCGCCGCGCGGCCCGCGCAGCGACTTGTGCGTGGTGGTGGTGACGACGTCGGCGTGCGGCACCGGGTCGAAGTCACCGGTGAGCACCTTGCCGGCCACCAGGCCGGCGAAGTGGGCCATGTCGACCATCAGCGTGGCGCCGACCTCGTCGGCGATCTCCCGCATCTTCGCGAAGTCCACCCGGCGCGGGTAGGCGGAGTACCCGGCGAGCAGGATCAGCGGGCGGAACTCGCGGGCCCGCTCGCGCAGCGCGGCGTAGTCGATCAGCCCGGTCTCCGGGTCGGTGCCGTAGCTGGACTGCTCGAACATCTTGCCGGAGATGTTCGGCCGGAAGCCGTGGGTGAGGTGCCCACCGGCGTCCAGGGACATGCCCAGCATCCGCTGGGTGCCGAAGGACCGGCGCAGCCGCTCCCAGTCCTCCTCGGTCATCGCGTCGACGTTCTTCACGCCGGCCTCGGCCAGCGCGGGGGTCTCGACCCGGTGGGCCAGGATCGACCAGAAGGCGACCAGGTTGGCGTCGATGCCCGAGTGCGGCTGCACGTAGGCGTGGTCGGCGCCGAAGAGCTCGCGGGCGTGCTCGGCGGCGAGCCGCTCCACCGTGTCGACGTTCTGGCAGGCGGCGTAGAACCGGCGCCCCACGGTGCCCTCGGCGTACTTGTCGCTCAGCCAGTTGCCCATGGCCAGCAGCACGGCCGGGGAGGCGTAGTTCTCGCTGGCGATGAGCTTGAGGCTCTCGCGCTGGTCGGTGAGCTCCTGCCCGATCGCCGCGGCGACCCGGGGCTCGACCTGCGCGATGACGTCGAGGGCGCTGGTGAAGGCGGCCGTCTCGCGGGTGACGGTGCTGGTCATGGCTCTCCTCCGGGAGGACGACGGGGAGCCCAGGCGCGCGGCACGGCTTCGGAGCCGCTCCCCGGTGGTCGTCCACCTGTCTGCGCCAGTCACGGCCCGGTTCCCAGGGTAGCCAGCCCGCCGGGTGGTGGGCCAGAGCGGTGCTTCTCGGCGACCGCCTCCGTGGTGACCGTCACTCCCCACTGCGGCGACGACCGCCCCTGCTTGACAAACCCGGTTGCCACGGCGGCAATGAAGGGGTGACGGACGACGGTGCCCTGCCCCAGGAGGTGCTCGACGCGGTCGGGCCGCGGCTGCGGGCGCTCCGGCAGGAGCGGCAGGTGACCCTCGCCCAGGTGTCGGCCGCCACCGGCATCTCGGTGAGCACGCTGTCCCGGCTGGAGTCCGGTGGCCGGCGGCCCACCCTGGAGCTGCTGTTGCCGCTGGCCCGGGTGCACCAGGTGACCCTCGACGAGCTGGTCGACGCCCCACCCACCGGGGACCCGCGGGTGCACGCCCGGCCGATCGTGCGGCACGGCGTCACCCACCTGCCGCTCACCCGCCGCCCCGGTGGCGTGCAGGCGTTCAAGATGATCTTCCCGCCGGGGGTCCACACCGAGGACCGGACGCAGAAGACCCACGAGGGGTACGAGTGGATGTACGTGCTCTCCGGGCAGCTGCGCCTGCAGCTCGCCGAGCACGACCTCACCCTCGGCCCCGGTGAGGTCGTCGAGTTCGACACCCGCACCCCGCACTGGTTCGGCAACACCAGCAGCTCGCCCGCCGAGGCGCTGGCGCTGTTCGGCCCGCAGGGCGAGCGGATGCACGTCCGCGCCCGCCCGGCCCGCGGCGCGGACTGACCGGTCCGTCACCTCCCGGCGGTGTTCCGGACACCTCGCGGGGTAGTCGACCACCCATGTCGATGAGCGCACCGATCGAGCCCGACCTGCCGCACCGCGACCAGGGGATCCCCGCCGCCGACCCCGGAGCCGGGGCTCCCGACACCGCCGAGGGGTTCGGCATCGGCGGCGAGGAGCCGGACACCCCCGAGCAGACCGACGAGCAGCAGCGGGAGGCCGCCGAGCCCGAGCACACGGCCTTCCGCACCCCGGACCCCGACGAGGTCGGTCCCGAGCAGTAGCCCCGCCGTCGCCGTTGTGCACCGGCCGTCGCTCCCGCTCCGGCGGAACCGACGACCAGGGCGCAACGGCGGGCGGACAGGCTGGCGCTCGGTCGATGCTCCCGGGACCGTCAGCTGGCGGGGGACACCGAGCTCATGTTGAAGTCCGGCACCCGCAGCGTCGGCATCGCGGCGCGGGTGAACCAGTCGTTCCACTCCCGCGGCAGGGTCCGCTCGGTGACGCTGGCCTGGGTGGCCCGGGCGAGCAGGTCGACCGGCGACTCGTTGAACCGGAAGTTGTTCACCGCGCCGGTGACCTCCCCGTTCTCCACCAGGAAGACGCCGTCGCGGGTCAACCCGGTGAGCAGCAGGGTCTGCGGGTCGACCTCGCGGATGTACCAGAGCGTGGTGAGCAGCAACCCCCGCTCGGTTCCCGCGATCATCTCGGCCTGCGAGGCGGTGGCGTTCGGGTCGGTGAGGATCAGGTTGTCGACGGCCGCGGTCGCCGGGGCGGTCTGCTTCAGCGCCCAGGTCCGCGGCCGGATCAGGTTGGTCAGCACGCCCTCGCGGATCCAGTCGACCGCCGGCGTCGCCATGCCGTTGTCGAAGACCGACGCCGTCCCCGACGAGCCGCCGACCACCTGGAACGGCGCGGCTTCCAGGCCGGCGGCGTTCGGGTCGCTGCGCAGCGTGAGCGGCAGCTGGGCGAGCCGGTCACCGATCCGGTTGCCACCGCCGGCCCGGGCGTAGACGCTGCGCCCCTCGTCGGCGTCCCGCGCCGCCATCGTCCAGTACGCGTAGATCATCAGGTCGCTCACCGCCGACGGCGGCAGCAGCGTCTCGTACCGGCCCGCCGGCAGCTCGACCCGCCGCTGCGACCAGGCCATCTTCTGCTGCACCTCGGCGGCCAGCGCCGCGACCGAGACGTCGGAGAAGTCGCGGGAGCCGACGCCGGCCCAGACCGACCGGCCGAAGTCGCGGTCCTTGCCGTTCAGCTCGACCCGGCCGGTGGGCTGGTCGTGCCGCAGCCGCAGCCCGGTCGAGGTGCCCAGGTAGGTGGTGGCCATCGAGTGCTCGGCGAAGCCGAACAGCAGCTCGTCGCGGCCGCGGGCCCCGGCGAACGCCTCGCCCAGCGCGGGGGCGAACTCGCCGAACACGCCGATCGAGGTCTCCGCCGGCGGGGCGTCCCAGTCGCCGGCGCCGGGCGACGCTCCGCTGTCCCCCGGCGTGACCAGCGGCATCGCGTCCTCGGCCGGGCCGGCGTCGCGGGCGGCCTGCTCGCTCATCGCGACCAGCTCGGCGACGTCCGGGGTGCCGGTGCGGGCGACCGTGCCCACGGCCGTCCCGGCCCCGCCGTCGACGAAGCTGATGACGACGACCTGGCGGGACCGCATCGCCCCGTTCGTGGTGAGGCTGTTGGACGCCCAGCGCAGGTTGGCCTCCGAGCTCTCGACCACGTAGGTGACCTGCCCGTCGACCGTCGACGCCGCCAGCGCCCGCTCGACGATCTCCTGGGGGGCGAGCTGGCTCATCGGCCGGACTCCTGCGCGGTGTTGAGGATCGTCGTGTTCTCGAACAGCGCGACCGGGCAGCCGTGGCTGACCGCCGCGGTCTGGCCGGGCTGGGCCTTGCCGCAGTTGAGGGCGCCGCCCAGCTGATAGGTCTGCGGACCCCCGACGACGCTCATCGAGCCCCAGAAGTCCGTCGTCGTCGCCTGGTAGGCGACGTCGCGCAGCTGACCGGCGAGCCGACCGTGCTCGATCCTGTAGAACCGCTGCCCGGTGAACTGGAAGTTGTAGCGCTGCATGTCGATCGACCAGCTCTTGTCGCCGACGACGTAGATGCCGCGCTCGACCCCGGCGATGAGCTCCTCGGTGGCGGGGCCGGCCGGGTCGGGCTGCAGCGAGACGTTGGCCATCCGCTGCACCGGCACGTGCGCGGCGGAGTCGGCGAAGGCGCAGCCGTTGGAGCGGTCCATGCCCCGCAGCCGGGCCATGTTCCGGTCGACCTGGTAGCCGACCAGGACGCCGTCCCGGATGAGGTCCCACTGCTGGCCGGCGACGCCCTCGTCGTCCCAGCCGACGGTGGACAGCCCGTGCTCGGCGGTGCGGTCACCGGTGACGTTCATCAGCGGCGAGCCGTACTGCAGGGTGCCGAGCTTGTCGGGCGTCGCGAAGGAGGTGCCGGCGTAGGCGGCCTCGTAGCCCAGCGCGCGGTCGAGCTCGGTGGCGTGGCCGATCGACTCGTGGATGGTCAACCACAGGTTCGTCGGGTCGACGACGAGGTCGTAGCGGCCGGCCTCGACCGAGGGCGCCTTGGTCTTCTCCCGCAGCAGCTCGGGGATCTCGGCGAGCTCACCGCGCCAGTCCCAGTGGCCGGCGGTGAGGTACTCCCAGCCGCGGCCGACCGGCGGGGCCAGCGTGCGCATCGACTCGAACGCCCCGGTGGCCCGGTCGACGGTGAGCGCGGTGAACTCCGGCTCGATCCGCACCCGCTGCTGGCGGGTGCGGGTGCCGGCGGTGTCGGCGTAGAACTTCTGCTCCTTGACCTGCAGCACGCTGCTCTGCACGTGCTCCACCCCGTCGCCGGCCAGCAGCCGCTCGGACAGCTCGGTCATCAGCGCGGTCTTCTCCGCGTCCGGGACGGCGAACGGGTCGACCTCGTAGGCCGACACCCACTCGCCGTCGTACGCGGGCTCCGGGGCGAGCTCGACCCGGTCGGTGTTGACCGCCGCGGACACCTGCGCGACGGCGACGGCCTCCTCGGCGAGCCGCACCGCCTCGGCCGCGGTGAGCACCACCCCGGCCGCGAAGCCCCAGGTGCCCTCGTAGACGACCCGGACGGCGAGGCCCAGGTCCTCGCCGTCGGCCAGCGACTCCAGCCGGGCGTCGCGCAGCCGGACGGACTGGGTGCGGACCCGCTCGACCCGCAGGTCGGCGTGCTCGCACCCCAGGTCGACGGCCCGGGTCAGCGCGGCGTCGGCGAGGGCGGACAGCGGGAGGGCGAGGAACGACTCGTCCACCGAACGGGGTTGTGCCACGCGCCTGTGTCTACCAGGCATCGACGGCGGCCCCGCCGGGTAGCCGGTCGGGCATGACCGCGCCGGCAGACGACGTCACGCTCACCTTCGGCGGCACCGCGACGACGCTGCTGCGGCTGGGCCCGTTCACGCTGCTCACCGACCCGAACTTCCTGCACCGCGGCCAGCGGGCGCACCTGGGGTACGGCCTGCGCAGCAAGCGGCTCACCGACCCGGCGCTGGTGCCGGCACAGCTCCCGGAGCTGGATGCGATCCTGCTGTCCCACATGCACGGCGACCACTGGGACCGGATCGCCACCCGGGCGCTGCCGAAGGAGACCCCGGTGGTCACCACCCCGGAGGCGGCGCGCTGCCTGGGCAAGCGCGGCTTCGCCCAGACCTCCGACCTGCGGCCCTGGCAGACCCACGAGATCGGCTCCGGCGACGACGTCCTGCGGATCACCTCCGTGCCGGGGGTGCACGGGCCGGGCCCGCTGGCCCGGCTGCTGCCGGAGGTGATGGGCAGCGTGCTGGAGCTGGTGCGCGGCGGGGAGGTGACCTGGCGCGGCTACGTCAGCGGCGACACCCTCTACCGCCCGGTGCTGGGCGAGGTGCTGCAGCGCTGCGGGCCGCTGGACGTGCTGATCCCGCACCTGGGCGGCACCAGGATCGCCGGCATCACGGTGACGATGGACGCGCAGCAGGGCGCCGACCTGGTCGAGCTGCTGCAGCCGCCGGTGACGGTGCCGGTGCACTTCGACGACTACGGGGTGTTCGCCAGCCCGCTGGGCGACTTCGTCGCCGAGGTGGCCCGCCGCCGGGCCCCGGGGGAGATCCGCACCGTGGGTCGCGGTCAGACGATCTCGCTGCGCGCCTGACGGGCCGGCCCGCCGCCGGCCCCGCGGGTGCCTCACCGCAGGAGAGGGCGCACGTTCTCCGTCCAGACGTCCCAGCCGACCCGGCCGATCAACGCGGTGACGACGACCAGGAAGGCGACCCGGATGAAGCGGCTGCCCCGGGCGGTCGCCGTCCGCGCACCCAGGTAGGCCCCGCACGTGTTCGCCGCGGCGAGGAGGAGACCCAGACCCCAGAAGACCGCACCGTAGGGGACGAAGAAGAGCAGCGCCCCCAGGTTGGTGGCGACGTTCACGATCTTGGCCTTGGCGCTGGCGTTGAGGAAGTCGTACCCCAGCAGCGACACCAGGGCGAACACGAGGAACGACCCGGTGCCCGGCCCGAGGATGCCGTCGTAGAAGCCGATCCCGGCGCCCGTCACCGCGGCGACGCCGTGGTGACGACGCCCGCTGTGGCGCAACGCGGTCACCTCCCCGAGGGAGGGCCGCAGCACGGTGAACGCCGCGATCGCGATGAGCGCGACGACGATGACCGGCTTGAACACACTGGCCGGCAGCGCGGCGGCCACCGACGCCCCCGCGAAGCTGCACACCAGGGCCACCCCGGCCATCGGGAGGGCGGTCCGGAGATCGGGGTGCACCCGGCGGTGGTAGGTGACGGCGCTCGTCGTGGTGCCGAAGATCGAGGCCAGCTTGTTCGTCGCGAGGGCCTGGACCGGGCTCATCCCCGGGACCAGCAACAACGCGGGCAACTGCAGGAGGCCGCCGCCACCGACGACGGCGTCGATCCACCCGGCTGCCAGCGCGGCGACCAGCACGAGCGCGAGCACCTCGAGGGTCAGCCCGGCGGGGAGCAGGTCGCCCGGGAACGCGTCCGTCATCCCCGAGAGCTTCCCCCGGCCCACCGCGGGCCGGTGCGACGACGCGTGAGAGATCGGCGACTCCCGTCGACGACCTCCGTCCCCGGGATGACCGGGTGCGCCGGGCGGATCACCCCGGCGGCCGACGCCCGCTGACGCCGTCTGCCGCGCCGCGGCTGACCGGCACGGCCGTGACCGGGTTCGCGTGTACGGCATCCGCGCTGGGGGCACGGGGCTGCCGTGGAACCCCTGATCCGCGACAGCGCCGAGGTCGAGGCCGAGACCTGGGACGACCCGGTGCGCGGCAAGGTGTCCTTCCGGGTGCTGTTCAGCCAGGACCGGACGCCGACCGCCGCGCTCTACACCGGCCTGACCGAGCTGGCCCCCGACGGCTGGCTGGGCCTGCACCGGCACAGCGCGACCGAGGTCTACCACCTCGTCGAGGGCAGCGGCATCGTCGTCCTCGACGGGGTGGAGCACCCGGTGACCGCCGGTTCGGCGGTGTTCATCCCCGGCGACACCGAGCACGGCATCCGCAACACCGGTCCGGGGCCGCTGCGGTTCGTGTACGCGTTCCCGACCGACTCGTTCGACGACGTGCGCTACCGCTTCTCCGCGGAGGAGTGACCGCCCGGCTCAGCGGCCGGCGAGCCGCATCGCCCGGGTCTGCACGTCGGCGCGCAGCTCGGCCTCGTCGACCGTCGTCGACACCCCGTCCCGGACGACCTGCCGGCCGGCGACCCAGGTGTCGCGGACGTGCCGTGACCCGGCCGCCCAGACCAGGTGGGTGAGCAGGTCGGTGGCCTCGCCGACCGGGACGAAGGCGATGTCCTCGCTGTCGACGTGCACCAGGTCCGCCCGCCGGCCCGCGGTGAGCTGACCGAGGTCGTCGCGGCCGATCGCCGCGGCCGCCGCGCCGGTGGCCAGCCAGAACGCCTCCGGGGCGGTGAGGGCCGTGGCGTCCCGCTCGCGCAGCCGGGCCAGCTGGGCGGCCAGCCGCAGGTCCTCGAAGAGGTCCAGGTTGTCGTTGGACGCCGGGCCGTCGGTGCCCATGCCGACCCGGATGCCCAGGTCGAGCATGTCCCGCAGCCGGGCGGTGCCGCTGGCCAGCTTGGTGTTGCTGCCCGGGCAGTGCGCCACGGCGACGTCGTACTCCCGCCACAGCTCCAGGTCGCCGTCGTCCATGTGCACGCAGTGCGCGGCCAGCACCCGGCCGCCGAGCACGTCGTGGCTGGCCAGCAGCTGCGGCACGCTCGAGCCGTGCTGCGCCAGCAGCTCGGCGCCCTCGGTCGTGGTCTCCGCGACGTGCGTGGTGAGCAGCATGCCGTGCTCGCGGGCCACCTCGGCCGCCCGGGTGAGCACCGGCAGCGGCACCGTGTAGGCCGAGTGCGGGCCGATGCCCCACTCGACCTGCTCGTCGCCGGTGCCGGCCGACGCAGCCGCCCGGGCCAGCTGCTCGTCGAACGTGCCGAACCCGGGCAGTCCGATCAGCGGGTGGGTGATCACCCCGCGCGCTCCGGTGCGCCGCACCGCGGCGGCCATCCGGTCGGGGTGGAAGTACATCTCCACGCTGGTGGTCACGCCGTGGCGCAGCATCTCCGCCGACGCGGCGGTCATCGCCACCTCGACGTCCTCCGGGCTCAGCCGCGCCTCCCGCGGCCACATCACCTCGCGCAGCCACCGGTCCAGCGGCAGGCCCTCCCCCTGCCCGCGGAACAGCACCATCGGCGCGTGCGAGTGGGTGTTCACCATGCCGGGGGTGAGGACGCCGGGCAGCGCGGTCACCTCGGCGTCCGGCGCCTCCGGCGCGTCGGCGGCACCGCCCACCCAGCGGATGAGCCCGTCCTCGACGTCCAGCACGGCATCCGGGACGACGGTGCCGGCCCGGTCACCGACGACGACGGCCCGGGCGGTGAAGCGCTGCAGCATGAGAGCTGAACCTAGCCGGGCTGCGGCCGCGAGGCAGGGCGGACGCCCAGGTGACCCGGATACCGTGACGCCATGCACCCCCTCGCCCGGTCTGCCGAGGTGCTGGCCGCCACCTCCGACGAGGGTGGCATCACCGGCTTCCTGCTCGACCTGATCGAGAAGCTGGGCGCGGTGGGCGTCGGCCTGACCATCCTGATCGAGACGGTCGTCCCGCCGATCCCCAGCGAGGCGGTGCTCGGCGCCGCCGGGGTGCTGATCAACGACGGCCGGATGTCCGTCGTGCCGGTGATCATCTGGGCCACGATCGGGTCGGTGCTGGGCGCCACGGCCCTGTACTGGGTGGGCCGCCTGCTGGGTCCCCGCCGGTCGCACGCCTTCCTCGACCGGCTGCCGCTGGTGGAGACCTCCGACGTCGACCGGGCCTTCGCGTGGTTCGACCGGCACGGGCGGGGCGCGGTGTTCTTCGGCCGGATGGTGCCGATCGTGCGCAGCTTCGTCTCCGTGCCGGCCGGCGTGGTGAGGATGCCGTTCTGGCAGTTCCTGCTGTTCACCGCCGCGGGCAGCCTGCTGTGGAACTGCCTGCTGATCGGGCTGGGCGTGGCCGCCGGCGACTTCGTGCAGGCCAACCTGCAGTACCTGGACTACGCGGTGGTGGCTGCGGCCGTCATCGCGGTGGGCTGGTTCGTCTACAAGAAGGTGACCGGCCAGTACCGGCGTCCGCCGGATGCCGGTACCCACCTGCCTCTCGACCGGATGGACCAGCCGTGACCGAGCCCCGCACCCGGCCGGACGTCGTCGCGTTCGACGTCAACGAGACCCTGCTGGACCTCGCGCCCGTGCAGGCCGCCCTGGTCGAACGCGGGGAGCCCGGCCACCTGCTGAGCACGGTGTTCGCGCGCACCCTGGTCACCGGCTTCGCGGCTGCGGCCGTGGGCACGTGGTGCCGGTTCCGCGACGCGTTCGAGACCTCCCTGGCGCAGGTCACCGGCCTGCCGGCGGCCGAGTGCTCCGCGGTCGCCGACGCGTTCATGGAGCTCTCCCCGCACCCGGACGTCGAGCCGGCGCTGCGCCGGCTGGCCGAGGGCGGGGTGCGGGCGGTGACCCTCAGCCACGGCTCCCCCGGCGTCGCCGAGGCAGGCCTGTCCCGCGGTGGGGTGACGCCGCTGGTCGAGCGGACGCTCACCACCGAGTCGATCCGGGCGTGGAAACCGAACCGGGAGGCCTACCTGTGGGCCGCCGGGGTCTGTGACGTGGCACCGGAACGGATGGCACTGGTGGCTGCCCACTCCTGGGACGTGCTGGGCGCGGCCCGGGCCGGGCTGACCACCGGCTGGGTGGCCCGCACCGAGCAGGTGCCGGCCGCGGTGTTCGAGCCGCCGCACGTGCAGGGGCGTTCGCTGCCCGAGGTGGTCGACGCCCTGCTCGCCCTCCCCCCGGCGTGACGGCCTCCAACGTCCCCACCCCGCTCGGCCCGGCCCGGGTGCACCGCGACGACCCCGCCGGTGACGTGCGCGGCACCCTCGCGCTCGGCCACGGGGCCGGCGCCGGCAACGGCACCGCCGACCTGCTGGCCGTCTCGGCTGCGGCCTGCGCGGCCGGCTGGCGGGTGCTGCGGGTCGACCAGCCGTGGGTGGTCGCCGGCAAGCGGATCGCGCCCGCCCCGGCACGGCTGGACGAGGGCTGGACGGCGGTGCTCGCACACCTGCGGGACGACGGCGCGCTGACCGGCCCGCTGGTGCTCGGCGGCCGCAGCGCCGGCGCCCGGGTCGCCTGCCGCACCGCCGGGGCGCTCGGCGCCGCGGGCGTGCTCGGGCTGGCCTTCCCGCTGCACCCGCCGGGCAAGCCGGAGAAGAGCCGCGCGGCCGAGCTGCTGGGGGTCGGCACCCCGCTGCTGGTCGTGCAGGGGGAGACCGACGCCTTCGGCAGGCCGGCCGAGGTCGAGGCGGTGCTGCCCGGCCGGGTGCAGGCCGTCCCCGGCGACCACGGCCTGAAGAAGGACCCCGCCGCGGTCGCCACCGCCGTCGTCGACTGGCTGAGCACCCTGCCCGGCTGATCCGGGCGACCGCGCCACCAGGGTCACCCCGGGACAGTCGTGGGGGGGGGGGGGGGGGGGGGGGGGGGGGGGGGGGGGGGGGGGGGGGGGGGGGGGGGGGGGGGGGGGGGGGGGGGGGGGGGGGGGGGGG
>NZ_JBJGZY010000029.1:0-49471 GCF_054050755.1 Modestobacter sp. SYSU DS0511 | reverse complement strand
GCCACCGCGGAGCTGCAGCGGGCCGGTGGGGTCGGGGTGGCGACGTACGTGTCGGGCTCGGCGACCGCCGCGCCGGTGCGGGTCGCCTTCGACGACCTGTGGGCCGGCGCAGCCGGCACCACCCCCGTCGGGTGACCTGACCGGACGAGCCTGGCCCGGGGACGACGTCCCCGGGCCATGCTCGTCCGCGGAGCACGACCGTGCGCCTGCGCAGCGGCGGGCCGGGGCGGGGACGACGAGGGAGCGCGCAGCGATGGACGGCACCACCCCGGGCGGTCCGATGCCGGGCGCCTGGCGCAGCGTGCTGCGCAGCGGTGGGACCCGGCTGCTGGTCCTCCCGGTCTCCGCGCTGCTGGGCATCGTGGTGACCCGGCTGCTCGTGGACACCTACGGCACGGCGGTGTACGCGCAGTACGCGCTGCTGGTGACCCTCGGCGCGCTGCTGCCGTTCACCGACCTGGGCATGTCCGCGGCGGTGATGAACGCCGTCGGCGGGTCCCCGGCGCCGGACCGGGACGACCACGTCCGCCGGACGATCACCACGGCGCTGCGGGTGCTGGTCGCGTCCGCGGCGGTGCTGGCCCTGGTCACGCTGCTCGTCTCGCTGGTGGGGCTGTGGCCGACGCTGCTCGGCGGGGGGCTGCTCGACGGCTCCGGGCCGGCGGTCGCCGCCGGGTGCGTGCTGCTCATCGCGCTGGGCATCCCGGTCGGGATCGGCCAGCGCATGCTCGTCGGCCTGGGCCAGAACCACGTGTCGATCCTGGTGCTCGGCCTGCAGACACCGGTCGTGCTCGGGGTGCTGGCGCTGTTCGTGGCCGCCGGGATCCCGGCCGGTGCGGCGTTCCCGGTGGTGCCCTACGCGGTCACCCTGGTGCTGGCCGGGGTGTGCACCTGGCTCGCTGCCCGCCGCCTCCGCCCGATCCTCGGGCAGGCGGTCCGCCGCGTACCGCGGCTGCGGACCGAGCGGGGCGCACCGGTCCTCGGCGTCGCCTGGCCCATGCTCGTGCAGCTGGTCGCAGTCCCGCTGGCGATGCAGAGCGACCGGCTGCTGCTCAGCCACCTGCGAGGGCCGGCGGAGCTGGCCGAGTACAGCCTGGCCAGCCAGATGTTCGTGCCGATCTGGGCGCTGGTGAACTCCGCCGGGCTGGCCCTGTGGCCGGTCTTCGCCCGGGCGCGGGCCCAGCGGGCGACGGCCGCGCCCTGGTCGATGGCGCTGGCCTTCGCCGGCGTCGGTGCGGTGCTGGCCACCGGGGTCGCCGTCCTGTCACCGTGGCTGGCCGAGCTCGCCTCCGGCGGCGCCGTGCAGCTCGGGGGGGCGCTCGTGGTCGGGTTCGCCGTCCTGATGGTCGTCCAGGCGCTGAAGTACCCGCTGGGCATCTACCTCACCGACGCCCCCGGCCTGCGCTTCCAGGCCGGCATGGTCGTCGCGATGCTGCCGGTGAACGTCGCGCTCTCCTGGTGGCTGGCCGATCGGATGGGTGCCGCCGGTCCGGTGCTGGGCTCGGTGGTCGCCGTGCTGCTGTTCGAGGTCCTCGCCAACGCCCTGCAGGTGCGGCGCCGGCTGCGGCGGACGGCCGGGCCGGCTCACCCGGCCGACGACGCCCCGGCCGAGCTGGTGGCCCGGTGACCGCCGACCGCACGCTCGGCATCGTGCTGGTCAACTACCACTCGGCTGCGCTGCTGGCCGCGAACCTCGCCGGCCCAGGGGTGGGCGGCCCGCACGACATGGTCGTGGTGGTCGACAACTCCGAGGCGCTCGCGGAGCGCGCAGCGACCGCGCGGCTGTGCGCCGAGCAGGGCTGGCACCTGGTCGCGCTGCCCGACAACCCCGGCTTCGGGGCGGGGATGGACGCCGGCATCGCGGCCGCCCGGGCGGCGGGCTGCACCGCCTTCCTGCTGCTCAACCCGGACGCGGTGGTCACGCAGGAGGTCGTCGACCAGCTGCGCGAGCACAGCCTGCGCGAGCCGCTGGCGGTGATCGCCCCGCGCATCGTCGACTCGACCGGGGCGGTGGTCTTCCAGGGGGCGCGGCTGCACCTGCGCGACGGGCGCATCCGAAGCCGTCGCGCCGGCGACCCCGCCCACCCGCCGGCCGGCTGGGTCGACTGGCTCACCGGCGCGTGCCTCGTCGTGCACGCCGAGCTGCTGGACCGCATGGGCGGGTTCGACCACGACTACTTCTTGTACTGGGAGGACGTCGACCTGACCTACCGGGCGCAGCTGGCCGGCGGCCACCTCGTGATCCGGGACGACCTGTCGGTGCGGCACGACGAGGGCGGCACCCAGGGTGCCCGGCGGGGCCGGGCGAAGTCGGCGACCTACTACCGCTACAACGCCCGCAACCGGCTGCTGTTCGGTGCCCGGCACCTCGACCGGCGCCGGCTGCTGGGGTGGGTGCTGCGCACCCCGGCGGTCAGCCGGGAGATCCTGCTCCGCGGCGGCCGCCGGCAACTGCTGGAGTCCAGCCGGCCGCTGCGCGCGATCGTGCGCGGGAGCCTGGAGGGGGTGGTGATCGCCGTCCGCGCCCTGGCCGCCCGGCAGCGCGCGTCGGTCACCCGGCCGGCCCCCCTGCTGGTCGCCCACCCGGGCGCCGAGCTGTACGGCTCGGACCGGGTGCTGGCCGACTCGGTCGCCGCGTTCGTCGACGCCGGGCACCCGGTCACCGTCGTCCTCCCGGGCGAGGGCCCGCTGGTGGCTCGGCTGGAGGCGCTGGGCGCCCGCGTGGTCCGGTGCCGCATGCCGGTGCTGCGCAAGTCCGCGCTCAGCCCGCGAGGGCTGCTGGAGCTCGCCGTCGAGGGGCTCGCCGGGCTGCCGCGCGCCGTCCGGCTGGTGGCCGCCGCCCGGGGCGGGGTGTACGTGAACACCGTCACCATCCCGTCCTGGGTCGTCCTGGGCCGGCTGGCCGGGCGCCGGGTGCTCTGCCACGTGCACGAGGCCGAGCGGTCGGCGCCTCGCTGGGCGCGGTGGGTGCTGGCCCTGCCTGCGCGGCTGGCCGGCACGGTGGTGGTCAACAGCAGCTTCAGCCTCGACGTGCTGGCCGAGTCCGCGCCCTCGCTGCGGGGGCGTGCCACGGTGCTGGCCAACAGCGTTCCCGGCCCGCCGGTGGTGCAGCCGGCCCGGCCGGCCCTCTCCGGGTCACTGCGCCTGCTGTTCCTCGGGCGGCTGTCGGAGCGGAAGGGGCCTCAGGTGGCGGTCGCCACCCTCGCCGAGCTGGTCCGCCGGGGGGTGGACGCGCGGCTGGACCTCCTCGGCGCGGTGTTCCCCGGCTACGAGTGGTTCGAGGAGCAGCTGCACCGCAGCGTCGCCGACGCCGGACTGACCGACCGGGTGCGGTTCCTCGGCTTCCGGTCCGACATCTGGGACGTCGTGGCGGGCACCGACGTGGTGCTCGTGCCCTCGGTCGTCGACGAGCCCTTCGGCAACACCGCCGTGGAGGCGGTGCTCGCCGCCCGCCCGCTGGTGGTGAGCGCCACCAGCGGGCTGCGGGAGGCGGCGGCCGGTTACCGGTCCGCGCAGGCCGTGCCCCCCGGGGAACCGCTGCTGTGGGCCGACGCCGTCCAGCGGATCGCGGCCGACTGGCCGGCTGTCCGCCGGCTCGCCGCCGAGGACGCCGCCACCGCCGCCCAGCGGCACTCCCCGGCGCGCTACCGCCGGCGCCTGGCCGAGCTGCTCGACGGTCCGGCGGGCGACGGCCGGGCATGAGCGCCGCCGACCGGACCGCCGAGCCGATGGCCGTCACCGTGGCCGTGCTCACCTACCGCCGTCCCGACGACCTCGCCGCGGTGCTGCCCCTGCTGACCGCGCAGGCGGACGAGCAGACCGCGGCCGGCCACCGGGTCGAGGTCCTGGTGGTCGACAACGACCCCGCCGGCAGCGGCCGGGCGGTCGTCGCCGGCCACCGGGCCGTGCGCTACGCGTGCGAGCCGGAGCCCGGCATCGCCGCGGCGCGCAACCGCGCGCTGACCGAGGCGGCCGCGAGCGACCTGCTGGTCTTCATCGACGACGACGAGCGGCCCCACCCGGGGTGGCTGGGGCACCTGCTGCGCACCCGGGAGCGCACCGGCGCGGCGCTGGTCGCTGGCACGGTGGTGTCCGCGTTCCCGCGGGAACCGGACCCGTTCGTGGCGGCCGGGGACTTCTTCCGCCGCCGGCGACTGGCCACCGGCACCCCGATCACCGTGGCCGCCACCAACAACCTGCTGCTGGACGTGCGGGCGGTCCGGGCGCGGCAGCTCCGGTTCGACCCGGCCTTCGGCCTCAGCGGCGGGGAGGACACCCTCTTCACCCGCCAGCTGGGCCGCAGCGGGGCCCTGATGGTCTGGTGCGCCGAGGCGGTCGTCACCGACTCGGTGCCCGAGGACCGGCTGACCGCCCGCTGGGTGCTCCAGCGGGCGCTGAGCTCCGGCAACTCCGTGGCCCGGGTGGAGCTGGCCCTGGCCGGTGGCCCGGTGGCCCGGCTCCGGGCCCGGGTGCTGGCCCTGGGGCGGGGAGCGCCGCGGGTGCTCGGTGGGCTGGCCCGCGCGGGCCTCGGCCTGGCCACCGGGTCACCGGGCCACCGGGCACGCGGCCTGCGCAGCGCCGCGCGCGGGACCGGCATGGTGCTGGGTGCCCTCGGGACGGTCTACCGGGAGTACCGGCGGACGTCCGGCTCGGAGGGCGGTCAGCGGCTCCCCGGCGCGACCAGCGACAGCGCACGGCGGTAGGCCGCCAGGTGCTCCGCGCCGGCCGTGCGCCAGTCCCGGTGGCTCAGGTCCGGACCGGCCGGGTCCCGGTCGCGGGCGGCGTGCACGGCGGTCACCAGGTCGGCGCCGGTCACCTCGCCGGAGTAGCGGTGCACCCACCCCGGCCCGACCTCGTCGGCGAGCGCGCGGTTGGCCTCGTTGTCCGGGACCAGGACCGGGCGGCCGAGGGAGAGCGCGGTCAGCACGCTGCCGGAGTTGTGCATCTCCCGGTAGGGGAGCACCACCAGCTCCGCCCGGCTCACCTCCTCCACCAGCTCCTCGTCGCTGAGGAAGGCCAGCCGCAGCACGACCCGGTCGTCGGCGCCGGCCAGCTCGCGCAGCTCGGTGGCCAGCTCCGGTCCGGAGGGCCGGCCGGAGACGTGCAGCCGCAGGTCGGGGGCGGCGGTGCGGGTCTCGGCGAAGGCGGCGAGCAGCCGCTCGACGCCCTTGTACCGGCGGATGAGGCCGACGTAGGCGAGGCGACCGGGCTCGGCCGCCGGACGGGGGGCGCCGGCGAACCAGTCGACGTAGTGCCCGTGCAGGACGGTGTGCGCCGCCTGCCCGGCCGGCAGCTCGGTGGTGGGGTTGATCCGGACCCGCAGGGACGTCCAGCGCTCGGCCAGGCGCAGCAGGGCCCGCTCCCGGTGGGAGATGCCGGTGGGCAGCTCGAGGTTGTGCACCGTGCGCACGAGCGGCCGGCGGGTCGCCCGCAGGCGCAGCAGCCCGATCAGGAACAGCGCCTGGCGGACCAGCGCCTTCGGCCGGCTGCGGCCCGACACCAGGATCTCCGGCCAGTGCGCGTGGAACACGTCGAACCGGCCCAGCAGGAAACGGCGCCAGGTGAAGGTCTGCAGGCTCAGGCCCGGCGTCGTGGCCAGGGCCCGGCCGAGCATGACGATGTACGGGTTGGTCGTCGGTCGGGGGTCCGGGAAGGACTGCAGGACGACCACGGGGCGCTGCACGGCTCTCCTCACCTCTGCCGCCACGCGTGCGGGCGACGCGCAGGAGCACCGACGATCATCACCCAGCCCTGCCGCCGGGCGCGCCACCCGCCGGGACGACCCGACCCTCCCGGGGGAGGTCCGGCCGGCGGAGGGGGTCGACCCCGCGGACCGGGACCTACAGTCGCCCGGCCGGCACCCCACCGCGGGGCGCGCCGTCACCGCGCGTGGTGACCGGCGGGAGAGGGAGCGAGGTGGCGTGTCCAGCCTGACCGGCCCCGCCGCCGACCGGTACGTGCTGGCGCTCCTGGCGCTGGCCCTCGGCGCCCTGACGCTGGTCGTGCTCCGGCGCTGGCCCCGGCTGGCGTTGCTGAGCTACCTGGTCGTGCTCTCGTTCGTCCCCGTCTGGGCCGGCATCTCCGTCGGGGTCTACTTCCAGCCGCAGGTGCTCTGGGGGCTGCTGGTCATCGCGGCGGCGCTCCCGACGACCGCCGGCAGCGCCCTGCGCCCGGTGGCGGTGGACGTGCTGCTCGGGTTGTTCGTGCTGGCCTCCCTGGCGCCCCTGCTCGCCGGGCGGGCCACGCTCACCAGCGTGTTCGTCGTCGCCGTCCAGTGGCTGGGTGCCTTCCTCGCCGGGCGGCTGATCGCCCACCGCACCGGCTACGAGTGGTGCCTGCGGGTGGTCGCCCTGGTCTTCACGGTCGTCGCGGCCGGCGCGGTGGCCGAGTACCTCACCGGGCTCAACCCCTTCGTGCTCATCCCGGGGGCCGCCGACCAGTACGCGGTCTGGGGGACGATCCAGGAGCGCGGGGGGGTGGCCCGCGCCGAGGGCGCCTTCGGGCACTCGATCGCGCTGGGCGCGGCGCTGTCCATGGCGGTGCCGATGACGCTCGCGTCCTCGTTCCGGCTCGGTGCCCGCCTGGGGATGGTGCTGATGATGGTCGCCGGGGTCGTCGTCACCTTCAGCCGCATCGGGCTGGTCACCACCGTCATCGGCATCGTGCTCTCCATCGCCGTGATGCGCGAGGAGCTGCCGGCCCGGCTGCGGGTGCTCCTGGCCGGGTCGGTCGCGGCCGTCGGCGTGGCCGTGCTGCCGCTGATCACGCGGGTGTACGCGGCGGCGGGGGACGAGGCGTCGAACAGCGCCCACTACCGCGGCGACCTGCTGTCGCTGGTGGAGGACATGCGTGCCCTGGGGTTCTCCTCGGCGTTCTACCGGTCACCCACCGGGGACGTCTTCTTCGGTGCCTTCCGGTCGATCGACAGCGCGCTGGTGCTCCAGGGACTCACCTACGGCTGGGTGTCGCTGGCCGCCGCGGTGCTGCTGCTCGGCTGGGCGTGCCTGGCGGTGGTCACCCGGCGGGCCGCAGCACCGACGATCGCGCTGGTCGCGCAGATCCCGGCACTGGCCACGGTGGCGCTGATCACCCAGTACTCGACCATGGTCTTCTTCGTCGGCGGCCTCGCGGTGTACGCGCAGTCGCTGGGCCGCCGGTCGGCCACCGGCGGACCCGGAGCCGCTGCTGGCACCTCCCCCGTAGAGGTGAACCCGGCTTCCACCAGGGCCTCCGCTGCCTAAGGTCGGATCCGGGCCCGCGGTGCCGGGCCCGATCAGGACGACGGGGGAGCGAGCGAGCATGAGCCTGCACGACTACGTCGACGTGGTGCGGCGGCGATGGGTGTCGGTGGCGGTGCCCGCGGTGCTGGCCGTCCTGCTGGCCGGCCTGCTCAGCGCACTCGCGACGCCGACGTACACCTCGACGGCCCGGATGTTCTTCTCGCTGGAGAGCGGCAACTCGGCCAACGACCTGGCCCAGGGGGCGAACTTCACCCAGGCGCAGATGGCCTCGTACGCGACCCTGGTCACCACGCCGTCGGTGCTCGGCCCGGTGGTCACCGAGCTGGGCCTGCCCGAGTCGCCCCAGGAGCTGGCGCGCAGCGTCAGTGCCCGGGCAGCCAACGACACGGTCGTGCTCGAGGTGTCGGTCACCGACACGTCCGCGGCGCGGGCGGCGGAGATCGCCGACGCCGTGGCCGACCAGCTCGGCGAGGTCGTGTCCGAGGTGGCCCCGCGCAACGCGGACGGCGAGGTCACCGTCCGCAGCACCGTGGTCGCCCCTGCCGTGGCGCCGCTGTACCCGTCGTCGCCGAACACGAAGCTCAACCTGGCCGCCGGTCTGCTCCTGGGCGTGGTGCTGGGCGTTCTCCTGGCGCTGCTGCGCGAGGCGCTTGACACCCGCGTCCGCAGCGACCGGCAGCTGCGGGCGCTCACCGATGCGCCCCTGCTGGGCAACCTGACGGCCGATCCCGCGTCGGAGGACACCGTGGTGGTCCACGACCAGCCGCGCAGCGCGCAGGCCGAGCTGTACCGGCAGCTGCGCACGAACACCCAGTTCCTGCAGGTGAGCGGGCGCCCGCTGTCGATGGTCGTGACGTCCTCGCTGCCGGGCGAGGGCAAGTCGACGGTGGCGATGAACCTGGCCCTGGCCCTGGCCGAGGTCTCCGATCGGGTGCTCCTGGTCGACGCCGACCTGCGCCGGCCGACCGTCGCCGCACGGCTGGGGCTGGAGCAGGCGGCCGGGCTGTCCACGGTCCTCGTGGGGCGCGCCTCCTTCGACGACGTCGTGCAGGAGTGGGGTCCCCGCCGGCTCGCCGTCCTCACCTCGGGGGCGGTGCCACCCAACCCCGCTCAACTGCTCTCCTCGGGCGAGATGGCCGAGCTGGCCGCGGAGCTGCTCACCCGCTACGAGGTCGTCGTGTGGGACGCCCCGCCGCTGCTGCCGGTCACCGACGCGCGGCTGCTCTCCCGGCACGCCGACGGCGTGGTCATGGTGGCCAGCGGTCGCCTGGTGCGCCGTCCGCAGCTGGCCGAGGCGCTGCAGGCCCTCCGGCGGGTCGACGCCCGGTTGCTCGGTGTCGTGATGAACATGGTGTCCGTCCGTGCGCAGGCCGCCGAGCGTGGCTACGGCTCCTACGAGCTGCCCGCCGTCCCGGAGCCCCGGTGGACGCGGCTGCGCCTGCGCGCGCGTGGTGGGGAACCGGCCCCGGTGGCGCCGTCCGCGGCGATCGGCGAGGTGCCCGCGGGTGAGCTGCCGCCTCCGGCGGCAGCGGTCCGGGTCACCGTGGGCTCGAGCGGGAAGGGTGCGAGCACCTGACCGCGGCACACCGCCCGCGGCCGGGCTCCCCGACCGCTGGGCCCGGCCCGGCGAGTGACGGCACCGACCCGGTGGTCCGGGTCCTCACGGTGTGCACCGGCAACATCTGCCGTTCCCCGGCGGCCGAGCTGCTGCTCGCTGCCCGGTTCGCCGACGGCGTCCCGGGGGTCGCCATCGCCAGCGCCGGCACGGCGGCGCTGGCCGGCCGGCCCGTGGACCCGCCGGTGGCCGACCTGCTGCGTGCCGCCGGGGTCGCGCCGGACCGCTTCCGTGCCCGGCAGCTGGTGCCCGGGCACCTGCGCGAGGCGGACCTGGTCCTGGTCATGACCGCGGCCCACCGGTCGGCCGTGGTCTCCGTGGAGCCGGCGGCGCTGCGCCGGACCTTCCTGCTCCGGGAGCTGGCCGGCATCGCCGCCTCGGTCGCGGCGCACGGCTGGCCCGCCGACGTCGGGTCGGACCCCGCCACCCGGTTGCGGGCACTCCCGCGCCTGGCGTCCGCCCATCGGGACGCGCGGGCCACCGCCGGCCTCGAGGTGGGGGACCCGTACCGGCAGCCCCCGGAGGTCCACGCCGCGGTCTTCGCCACCGTCTCCGCCGCGGTCGACCAGCTGGTGCGCTCGGTCCGCTGACGGGCCGGGTCACCCGGTCGGAGGTGCGCGCCTCGTCGATCGGGTGAACCTGACGCTGCCACCACGATCCGGTCACGGATCGTCACTACCTTGAGGGCTGAACGGCCGGGTTGTTCCGCGTCAGGCGTCGCACCGGTCACCGTGAGTGAGGGACGTGCGTCCTGCGCGACGCCCCTCCGCCTGTCCTGGAGGTGGCACTTGACCGTCGTCGGATACGCGCCTGGCGCCTACGACCTGTTCCACATCGGCCACCTGAACATCCTCAAGCACGCCGCCGCCCACTGCGACCGGCTCGTGGCCGGGGTGGTCTCCGACGAGATGCTGCTGCGGAGCAAGGGGCGGCTGCCCGTCGTCCCCCTGGAGGAGCGGATGGAGATCGTCCGCAACCTGCGCTTCGTCGACGACGTGCACGCCGAGGTCGTGCCGGACAAGGTCGACACCTGGCGCGAGGTCGGCTTCGACGTGATCTTCAAGGGCGACGACTGGCGGGGCACCGCGAAGGGCGACAAGCTCGAGCACGACTTCGCCGCGGTGGGGGTCCGGGTGCACTACTTCCCCTACACGATGCACACCTCCAGCACGATCCTGCGCAAGGCACTGGCCGCGATCGACGCCGAGGAGCCGGTGGGCCGCGTCGCCCGCGCGCTCACCTCCTGAGCGGACCCGCAGCCGTCCGCGACCGGGACTAACCTGGACGCCGGCCCTCGCGCGCACCCGCGCGCACCGTCTGGCCACCAGCCTCCAGGAGTGACCCCCGTGAGCTTGCGCGGCGTGCTCGACGTCGTCCTGACCGACGCCGGACTGTCCTCGGTCGTGAGCCGGGCCGGCTCCGCCGAGCTGGCGGTCACCGCCCCGCCGGCGGTGCAGCCGCTGGTCGCCGCCGCGCTCGCCGCGGACCGGCCGGGTGCCGGGGTGCCGGTGCTCGTGGTCACCGCGGGGGAGCGCGACGCGGACGCCGCCGCGGCGGTGCTCCGCTGCTTCGTGCCCGACCGCCGGGTCGAGGTCTTCCCCGCCTGGGAGACGCTGCCGCACGAGCGGCTCAGCCCCCGCGCGGACACCGTCGGCCGGCGCCTGGCCGTGCTGCGGGACCTCACCCACCCCGGGGAGAACGGCACGATCGACGTGCTCGTCGCCCCGGTGCGCAGCGTGCTGCAGCCGCTGGCCCCCGGCCTGGGCGACCTGGTGCCGGTCGAGCTGGCACCCGGGCAGACCGCCGAGCTGGACGACGTCGCCCGGGCGCTGGCCGACGCCGCCTACACCCGGGTCGAGCTGGTGGAGAAGCGCGGCGAGTTCGCCGTCCGCGGTGGCCTGCTCGACGTCTTCCCACCCACCGAGCCGCACCCGGTGCGGGTGGAGTTCTGGGGCGACGAGGTCGACGAGCTGCGGTACTTCTCCGCCGCCGACCAGCGTTCGCTGGACGAGCGGCCCGACCGGCTGTGGGCCCCGCCGTGCCGGGAGCTGCTGCTCACCGACGAGGTCCGCGCCCGCGCCGCGCAGCTGGCCGTCGACCACCCGGAGCTGGCCGAGGTGGCCGGCAAGCTGGCCGAGGGCATCGCCGTGGAGGGCATGGAGTCGCTGACCCCGGCGCTGATCGGCGACTCCCGGATGGAGCTGCTGACCGACCTGGTCGCCCGTGGTACGCACGTGCTGGTCCTCGACCCCGAGCGGGTGCGCAGCCGCGCGGCGGACCTGGTGCGCACCGCGGAGGAGTTCCTCGCCGCGTCCTGGCAGACCGCGGCCGAGGCCGGGCAGGCGCCGATCGACCTGGGGGCGTCGTCCTTCCGGGACCTGGAGGACGTCGCCGGCGCCGCCCGCGGCCGGGGGCTGCCCTGGTGGACGACGGGCGTGTTCACCCTGCAGCCGGACGACGACGCCGCGCAGGTGACGCTGGACGCCACCGGCGTCGAGCGGTTCCACGGCGACCAGGAGCGCGCCTTCGACCAGTTCCGCCGCTGGGGCCGCGACGGCTGGCGCACGGTGCTCACCTTCGCCGGGCCGGGCCCCGCGCAGCGCGCCGCGGACCAGCTCACCGAGGCCGACCTGGGCGCCCGGCTGGTGCCCGGCATCGAGACCGCCCCCGAGGCGGGCGTGCCCTTCGTCACCCAGGGCAACCTGGAGGCGGGGTTCGCCTTCCCATCGGTGGGCCTGGCGTTGGTCACCGAGGGCGACCTCACCGGCCAGCGCGGCACGAGCATGCGCGACGCGACCAAGATGCCGGCCCGGCGGCGCAACGCCGTGGACCTGGTGCAGCTGCAGCCCGGCGACCTGGTGGTGCACGAGCAGCACGGCATCGGCCGGTACGTGGAGATGGTCAGCCGCACCGTGCACGGCGGGCAGCGCGACTACCTGATCGTCGAGTACGCCCCGGGCAAGCGGAACCAGCCACCGGACCGGCTGTTCGTGCCCACCGACTCCCTGGACCAGCTCACCCGCTACGTCGGCGGGGAGGCCCCGGCGCTGTCCAAGCTGGGCGGCGCCGACTGGACCAAGACCAAGAACCAGGCGCGCAAGGCGGTCAAGCAGATCGCCGCGGAGCTGATCCGGCTCTACTCCGCCCGGATGGCGACCAAGGGCCACGCCTTCGGCCCGGACACCGTCTGGCAGCGTGAGCTGGAGGACGCCTTCCCGTTCCAGGAGACCCCTGACCAGCTCGCCGCCATCGACGAGGTCAAGGCGGACATGATGAACCCGGTCCCGATGGACCGGATCATCTGCGGCGACGTGGGCTACGGGAAGACCGAGATCGCCGTCCGGGCCGCGTTCAAGGCCGTGCAGGACGGCAAGCAGGTCGCCGTCCTGGTGCCGACCACGCTGCTGGCCAACCAGCACTTCAAGACCTTCGCCGAGCGGTTCGCCCAGTTCCCGGTGACGGTCGCCGTGCTCTCCCGCTTCCAGTCGACGGCGGAGTCGAACGAGACGCTGCGCAAGCTGGCCGACGGGGAGATCGACGTGCTGGTCGGCACCCACCGGCTGCTGCAGCCCACCACCCGGTTCAAGGAGCTGGGCCTGGTGATCGTCGACGAGGAGCAGCGCTTCGGCGTCGAGCACAAGGAGTACCTGAAGACGATGCGGACGGCGGTCGACGTGCTGTCGATGTCCGCGACGCCGATCCCGCGCACGCTGGAGATGTCGCTGACCGGCATCCGCGAGATGTCGACGATCCTCACCCCGCCGGAGGAGCGGCACCCGGTGCTGACCTACGTGGGCGCCTGGGACGACAAGCAGATGGCCGCGGCGATCCGCCGGGAGCTGCTGCGCGACGGCCAGGTGTTCGTGATCCACAACCGGGTGCAGTCGATCGACAAGGCAGCGGCGAAGATCCGCACGCTCGTGCCCGAGGCCCGGGTGGCGGTCGGCCACGGGCAGATGAAGGAGCACGAGCTCGAGAAGATCATGGTCGGCTTCTGGGAGAAGGAGTACGACGTCCTGGTCGCCACCACGATCGTCGAGTCGGGCCTGGACATCCCCAACGCCAACACCCTGATCGTCGACCGGGCCGACACCTTCGGCCTCTCCCAGCTGCACCAGATCCGCGGCCGGGTGGGCCGGGGCCGGGAGCGGGCCTACGCCTACTTCACCTACGACCCGTCGCGCCCGCTGACCGAGACCTCGGTCGACCGGCTGACCACGATCGCGCACAACACCGACCTCGGCGCCGGCATGGCGGTGGCGATGAAGGACCTGGAGATCCGCGGCTCGGGCAACCTGCTCGGCGGGGAGCAGTCCGGGCACATCGCCGGGGTCGGCTTCGACCTCTACGTCCGGCTGGTCGGCGAGGCGGTCACCGACTACCGGGCGCAGGCGACCGGGGAGGCCCCGCCGGTGGAGCCGGCGGAGGTCCGCGTCGACCTGCCGGTCGACGCCCACCTGCCGCACGACTACGTGCCGGGGGAGCGGCTGCGGATGGAGGCCTACCGCAAGGTCGCGAGCGTGCAGGACGACGACCAGGCGCAGGCCGTGCTCGACGAGCTCACCGACCGGTACGGCGCGGCACCGGCCCCGGTGCTCAACCTGCTCGCGGTGGCCAGGTTCCGCGCCGCCATGCGGCGGCTCGGCGTCACCGAGGTGTCGATGCAGGGGCGCAACATCCGGGTCGGCCCGGTCGACCTGCGGGAGTCGCAGGTGATGAAGCTGTCCCGCCTCGCCGAGGGGGCCACCTACAAGGAGGCGGTCCGCACCGTGTCGATCAAGGTGCCGGTGGGCCCGGACCGGCGCACCCCGCTGCGCGACGTGGCGCTGCTGGAGAAGCTGCACGCGCTGCTGTCGGCCGTGGTCGAGCCGCCGCTGGCCGTCGCCGCCTCCTGACCCCTCGGCCGTCCCCGGGATCAGGTCAGCTGATCGTGCGTGCTCCTGGCTCACCTCCCGGCGTGAGCCAGGAGCACCGCAGCTGAGCTGAGCTGATCGTGGGCCACGCCCGCGCGGAGGGCGACGCAGGTCACACCGCTGTGGGACGCTGCCGCCCGTGACGCCCCGCAGAGCCCTGGCCGCGCTCGCCGCCGCGCTGGTCGCGGTCGCCCCGCTGGCCGGCTGCCGCACCGCACCGACGGTGGCCGCCTACGTCGGCGAGGACCGGATCGGTGTCGCGGAGCTGGACGACGCCGTCGACGAGCGGCTGGCCGACCCGGCGATCGCCGACCACGCCGCGGGCGAGCGGGTGGACTACACGCGGCAGGTGCTGAGCCTGCGCATCGACGAGCAGGTGCACGCGGAGGCGGCCCGACGGCTCGGCGTTCAGGTCACCGACGCCGAGGTGCGCGACCGGATCGCCGCGCTGCTCGGTGGCAGCGACCCCGATGCCGTGTACGCCCAGGTGGCCAGGGAGCAGGGTGCGACCCGGGAGGACGTGTTCCAGAGCGTGCGGCAGGAGCTGCTGCGCCCGCGGCTCGCCGACGCGGCGGGGCGGGTGGACCTCTCCGAGACCGCGCTGCGGGCCCGCTACGAGCAGCTGCGCCCCCAGCTGCAGCAGGTGGCCGTCGGCTTCGTCACCGTGCCCGACCAGGTCACCGCCGACGCGGTGCTCGCCCGGCTGGTCGCCGACCCGGCCGGCTACCCGGCGGTGGCCGCGGAGTTCCCCGGGCAGGCCACGCTGCCGCAGCTCCAGACCACCAGCCCCGACCAGCTGGCCGGGCCGCTGGCCGAGGCGTTCGCCGCGACACCTGCCGGGCAGGGCTTCGCGCTGCCGATCCCGGAGGCCGGCGGGGTGGTCGTCGGGTTCGTCGCCGCCCGCACCGAGCCCACCTTCGCCGAGGTCCGGGACCAGCTGGCCGCGCAGGCGGCGCAGGAGGCCGGCGAGGTCGGCGCCGCGCTGGTCGCCGAGGTGCGCGACGACCTGGACCCGGTGGTCAACCCCCGCTACGGCGTGCTCGAGGACGCCCGCGTCGTCACCCTCACCGACGGCGTCGTCCAGCTCCCGGCCGACGGCGCGGCGGTGGCTGCCGGAGACTGAGCGGGTGCCGATCGCCCTGCTGGTCACCGTCAGCCCCCGCCTGCCCGGACTGCTCGCCCCCGCCGGCTGGCGGGCGGTCACCACCGCACCACTCGTCCTCGCCCTGCCCGGGGCGGCGGCCACCGCCGCCGCGCTGCGCGCGGAGGGCGCGCCGGTCACCGACGTCGCCGACCCGGCCGAGGCGGCGGGCGCGGCCGCCCCGGTGCCGGACACCGTCCTGCTGGCCACCCCGGAGGAGGCCGCCGGCTGGGAGGTCGTGCCGCGGGTCGCCGGCGCGCCCGAGCCGCCCGGCGCCCGGCTGCTGGACGTCGTCGCCGTGATGGACCGGCTGCGCTCGCCCGGCGGCTGCCCGTGGGACGCCGAGCAGACCCACGCCTCCCTGCGCGGCTACCTGCTGGAGGAGGCGCACGAGGCCTACGACGCGATCGTCGACGAGGACCCGGTCGCCATGCGCGAGGAGCTCGGCGACGTGCTGCTCCAGGTGGCCTTCCACGCCCGGGTGGCCGCCGAGGCGCCCGGGGAGCGGCGCTTCGACGTCGACGACGTCGCCGCCGAGCTGGTCGACAAGCTGGTGCGCCGGCACCCGCACGTGTTCGCCGACGCGGGCCCCCGGGACGTGGCGCAGGTCGAGGCCGGGTGGGACGAGATCAAGAAGACCGAGAAGCAGCGGCGCTCACCCACCGAGGGCGTCTCCCGATCGCAGCCGGCGACCTCCTGGGGCGCGGCGCTGGCCGGGCGGGCCGAGCGGGCCGGGTTGCCCACCCCGCCGGCCGGGGAGCTGGCCGCCCGGGACGCCGAGGAGCTCGGCACCCTGCTGCTGGGGCTGGTGGTCGCCGCCCGACGGCGTGGCTGGGACGCCGAGGACGCGCTGCGCGCCGCCGTCCGCCGGTACGCCGACGAGCTGGACGCCGCGGCCGCCCGGGCGGCGGCGCACCCAGGAGGGTGAGGGCACGAGGCGCGCCCGGGGCGGAAAGCCCTAGCGTGGAGGGCCGGCCGAGTCCACGTCCGCGAAGGAGCCGCCCCGCGTGCCCACGACACTGCTCGCTGCCGACGACGGCACGGTGACCGAGGCGCTGCCGACCAGCACCTGGCTGCTGCTCGTCGTCGTCGTCGGCGCCGCCCTGGTCGCCTGGCTGACCGCCCTCGTCGTCGGGGTGGTGATCACCCGGTTCGCCCGCCGCTCGCCGGCGCTGGCCGACCTGTCCCGCCGCGGCCGCCGGCCCTTCCGGCTGTTCTGCGTGCTGCTCGCGATCACCGTGGTGCTGGACGCGGCGCCCGGGGTGGGCGACTGGCGGGACGTCGTCGTCCGGGCGCTCGGGCTGGCGCTGATCGCCGTCGCCGCGTGGCTGGTCGCCGCCGGCGCGTTCGTGCTCGAGGACCTGGCGCTGGCCCGCTACGACGTCGACGTCGTGGACAACCGGCACGCCCGCCGGGTGCGCACCCAGGTCACCCTCGTCCGCCGGCTCACCGTGGCGTTGATCGCCGTCCTCGCGGTCGCCGGGATGCTGCTGACCTTCCCCTCCGCCCGGGCCGCCGGCACCAGCATCCTGGCCAGCGCCGGTCTGCTGTCCGTCGTCGCCGGTCTGGCCGCGCAGACCTCGCTGGCCAACGTCTTCGCCGGGATGCAGCTGGCGTTCACCGACGCGATCCGGGTCGACGACGTGGTGGTCATCGAGGACGAGTGGGGCCGGATCGAGGAGATCACGCTGACCTACGTCGTCGTGCACATCTGGGACGACCGCCGGCTGGTGCTGCCCTCCACCTACTTCACCACCACCCCGTTCCAGAACTGGACCCGCAAGGAGTCCGCCGTCCTGGGCTCGGTGGAGCTCGACGTCGACTGGACCGTGCCGTTCGAGGAGATGCGCACCGAGCTGGTCCGGCTGGTCGAGCACAACGAGTTGTGGGACGGCCGGGTGCAGGTGCTGCAGGTGACCGACGCCGTCGGGTCGGTCGTGCGGGTGCGGGTGCTGGTCAGCGCCAAGGACGGCCCGACCCTGTTCGACCTGCGCTGCCACGTGCGCGAGGGCCTGGTCGGCTGGCTGCAGCGCGAGCACCCCGACGGCCTGCCCCGGGTGCGGTACGAGGGCGTCGCCGGCCACCTGACCCCGGCGCCGGCCGCCCGCCCGCCCGCGGCGCCCCGGCCGGCACCGACCCGGCCCGTGCCGCAGCCGGTCGACGACGGCGAGCGCCCCGCGCCGGCACCGGGGCCGCAGACCGGGCTGTTCACCGGCAGCGTCGAGGCCCTCGAGCGATCCCGGGCGTTCACCGGGCCGAGCGAGGAGGAGCTGGCCGAGCGCGCCCGGGAGGACGCCGAGTCGTCCGAGTGGCGCCCGACCGGCGAGTGACCGGGCCGGGGGCCCAGCGGTCGGCTCAGCCGGCCCGGGTGGCGCGCGGGTCGGACCCCAGCAGCTGGGGGAGCCAGAACAGCACGGCGGCGGAGACCGCCGTCGCCAGCACGGAGCCCTCCACGCCGCTGCCCATCACGTAGGCCCACAGCAGGCCCACGCCGGGGGCACCGAAGGGCAGCGCGGCGTCGGCCCGCGCCTGCCGGAGCAGGCCGACGTCGCCGGCCGCCGGGTCGACGGGGGCCGGACGCAGCTCACCGCGCGGGGGTCGGCGGTGCAGCCACCCCGAGGGCCACAGCTCGGTGCCGTCGAGGACCGGCAGCACCAGCCGGTCGCGGGCCGGGTCGCCGCGCACCTCGACGGGGGTGTCGGGGACCAGCCGGTCCAGCTCGGGGGCCCAGTGCACCGGCAGCCAGCGCAGCCCGGCGGTCGTGGACAGCTCCAGCCAGCTGCGCACCAGCAGGCCCTGCCGCAGCACCAGGTGCGTGGCGGTCACCCGGGTGGCGGGGTGGCGGCGCAACCGGGGCCGGCCGAGCAGTCGGCCGGCGGTCAGCCCGGCGGCGACCAGGACCACGAGGGCCACCACGACCAGCCCGAAGACCACCTCGGCCAGCGCGGCGGAGGCGGCGTCGCCGTCGGCGTGCACCGGCACCGGCCCGTCGTCCGCCAGGGCATCCGTGTCGTACCGGACGGTGACCTGGGCACCCACCGGCACGTCCTGCGGCTCGGGCAGCTCCAGCCGACCGGTCAGCTCCGTGCCCCCGGGACCGGGGAAGCGCAGCACGAGGCCCCGCCCCTCGGGCGGCGCGCCGGCACCGGTGACCGTGGCGACCACTGTCGCGTCGGCGGCGGCCAGCGGCGCCCGCAGCTCGGTCAGGCGCAGCGCCAGCAGCACCAGCACCGCGGCCCCGACGACGAGCACCGGTACCAGGCCCAGCAGCAGCTGGCGGCCGGCCCGCCGGTGCGGACGCGGCATCGCGGGAGCGCTCATCGGCGTCATGCTCCCAGGCGTCGGCGCGCGACCGGCGCCGATCCCCGGCCCGGCCCCGGTCCCCGCGGCGCGGGTGCGCACCTCCACCGGAGCGGCTGGCTAGGCTGCTGCACGTGGCCAGCATCGACGCAGTAGGCGCGCGGGAGATCCTCGACTCGCGCGGTAACCCGACCGTGGAGGTCGAGGTCGCCCTCGACGACGGCACGATCACCCGTGCCGCGGTCCCGAGCGGCGCCTCCACCGGCGCATTCGAGGCGGTGGAGCTCCGCGACGGCGGCGACCGCTACAACGGCAAGGGCGTGACCAAGGCCGTCGACAACGTGCTCGACGTCATCGGCCCCGAGCTCGTCGGCTACGACGCCGCCGAGCAGCGGCTGGTCGACCAGCGCCTGCTCGACCTCGACGGCACCCCCAACAAGGAGCGGCTGGGCGCCAACGCCATCCTCGGCGTGAGCCTCGCGGTCGCCAAGGCCGCGGCCGAGTCCGCCGGGCTGCCGCTGTTCCGCTACGTCGGCGGCCCCTCGGCGCACCTGCTGCCGGTGCCGATGATGAACATCCTCAACGGTGGCGCCCACGCCGACAGCAACGTCGACGTCCAGGAGTTCATGATCGCCCCGATCGGCGCGGCGACCTTCGCCGAGGCGCTCGCCGTGGGCACGGAGACCTACCACGCGCTGAAGTCGGTGCTGAAGAAGCGCGGCCTGGCCACCGGGCTGGGCGACGAGGGCGGCTTCGCCCCCGACCTGCCGAGCAACCGGGACGCCCTGGACCTGATCGCCGAAGCGGTGGAGAAGGCCGGCTACACCGTCGGCACCGACATCGCCTTCGCCCTCGACGTCGCCGCGACCGAGTTCCACAGCGACGCCGGGTATGCCTTCGAGGGCAAGACCCTCTCGGCCGACCAGCTCGTCGAGTACTACCGCGGCCTGGTCGACGCCTACCCGGTCGTCTCGATCGAGGACCCGCTGTCCGAGGAGGACTGGGCCGGCTGGGTGGCCATGACCGAGGCCCTCGGCGACCGCGTGCAGATCGTCGGCGACGACCTGTTCGTCACCAACCCCGCGCGCCTGGCCGACGGCATCGAGAAGGGCGCGGCGAACGCCCTGCTGGTCAAGGTCAACCAGATCGGCACGCTGACCGAGACCCTCGACGCGGTCAACCTCGCCCACCGCAACGGCTACCGCTCGATGATGAGCCACCGCTCCGGCGAGACCGAGGACACCACGATCGCCGACCTCGCCGTCGCCACCGACTGCGGGCAGATCAAGACCGGTGCCCCGGCCCGCAGCGAGCGCGTGGCCAAGTACAACCAGCTGCTCCGCATCGAGGAGGAGCTCGACGACGCCGCCCGGTACGCCGGCGCCGCCGCCTTCCCGCGGCTGGCCCGCAGCTGACGACGCCGTGAGCACCGCCCGCACCCGCCGCGGTCGGCCCGGTGGCGCTCGCCGCCGGGCCTCCTCGCGGCCGGTGCGGGCGGCTGCGCGCAGCAGCGGCGGCAGCCGGCCCGGACGGCGCAGCACGCGCAGCCCGGCCCGTGCCGCCCCTTCGCGCCGTGGCCCCCGGGTCACCGGCCGGGCCGTGCTGCTCGGCGCTCTCGTGCTGCTGCTCGCGCTCACCCTGGCCGGCCCGCTGCGCCAGTACGTGGCCGGCCGCCAGGAACTGGCCGAGCTCGCGGCCGAGCACGACGCGCTCACCACCCGCGCCGAGCAGCTGCAGGCTCAGCTCGACCGCCAGGCCGACCCCGCCTACATCGCCCAGCGGGCCCGCGAGCGGCTCACCTACGTGCTCCCCGGCGACCGCCTGGTGATCGTCGGGGACGCCGGCGACCCGGGAGACTCTGCCGACGCCCCCGTCCAGGCGCCGCGCCAGGGCGACCGCGTGCCCTGGTACGAGGGCCTGCTCGGCTCGGTCGCGGCGGCCGACGGAGACCCCGCGGCAGCCGGCGGGTAGCCCTGCCGCAACAGAACGATCCCCGCCTCCCCACCCTTCGCGCGCTCAGGGTGGTGCCCGGGAGGGGGCCGTGACGGGACGGTCGGGGCGCTGCCGCAGACTCGTGGGGTGTCCACACCCGAGCCGGCGCCGCTGTCCCCGCCCGTGACGGCCGAGGACCGCGCGGTCGTCGCGCGCCAGCTCGGCCGGCCCCCGCGCGCCCTGGTCGGCGTCGCCCACCGCTGCCCCTGCGGCCAGCCCGACGTGGTGGAGACCTCGCCGCGGCTGGAGGACGGCACGCCGTTCCCCACGCTGTACTACCTGACCTGCCCGCGGGCCAGTGCCGCCGCGAGCCGGCTGGAGTCGGCCGGCCGGATGAAGGAGTGGCAGGCCGAGCTCGGCACCGATCCGGACCTGGCCGCCGGCTACCAGGCCGCGCACGAGTCGTACCTGGCCACGCGCGACGCCCGCGACGTGCTGCCCACCCGGGCCACCGCCGGCGGGATGCCCGACCGGGTCAAGTGCCTGCACGCCCTGGCCGGCCACGCGCTGGCCGCCGGGCCGGGCGTGAACCCGATCGGCGACCGCGCGGTCGCCGAGATGGGGGAGTGGTGGGCCGCCGGCCGCTGTGCCGCTCCCAGCCCGACCGACCCGGAGGACGTGCGATGACACGGGTGGCTGCCATCGACTGCGGTACCAACTCGATCCGGCTGCTGGTCGCCGACGTGCCGCCGGAGGGTGCGCACACCGACCTGCTCCGGCGGATGGAGGTGGTCCGCCTCGGCCAGGGCGTGGACGCCACCGGCCGGCTCGCCCCGGAGGCGATCGAGCGCACCCGCCGGGTGCTCGCCGAGTACGCCGCGCAGGCCCGGGAGCTGGGCGCCGAGCGGGTGCGGATGGTGGCCACCAGCGCCACGCGGGACGCCGCCAACCGGGCGGACTTCGAGCAGATGGTGCTGACCACGCTCGGGCAGCTGCCCGACGTCGTCCCCGGGGTCGAGGAGGCGGAGCTCTCCTACCTGGGGGCCACCGCGTCGCTCGCCGCCGCGGCGGCCGCGCACGGTTCCGCCGCGCCGCGCCCGCCGTTCCTGGTCGTGGACATCGGCGGCGGGTCGACCGAGTTCGTGCTCGGCGACGCCGGCGGCGTGCGGGCGGCCCGGTCGGTGGACGTGGGCTGCGTGCGGCTCACCGAGCGGCACCTGCACGGCGATCCGCCCCCGCCGGACGAGGTGCAGGGCGCCGAGGCCGACGTCCGGGCGGCGCTGGACCTGGTGCGGGCGTCGGTGCCGGTGCAGGAGGCGGTCACGCTGGTCGGGCTGGCCGGGTCGGTGACCACAGTGGCGGCGCTCGCCCTCGAGCTGCCCGGCTACGACCCGGACGCGATCCACGGGTCACGGATCCCGGTCGGCGCCGTCCGCTCGGTCACCGCCGGGCTGTTGTCGGCCACCCGGGCGCGCCGGGCCGCCTCCCCGGTGATGCACCCCGGCCGGGTCGACGTGATCGGCGCGGGTTCGCTCGTGCTGCGGGTGATCATGGACGCGCTCGACTTCGACGAGGTCGTGGTCAGCGAGCACGACATCCTCGACGGCATCGCCCTGCGCCTCGCCCGCCCGCCCCAGGCATAGGAGGCCTGGGGCGGGTGCGGAGGGTCCTTCCTCAGGCGCTGCCGGCGTTGATGCCCGGCGGCAGCTCGCCGGTCAGCTTCTGGTAGAGGGCCGTGGCGCCGCGATTGCCCAGCAGCCGACCGAGGGCGACCATCACCCCGGAGACGGCGGCCCAGCCCAGTGCGTCACCCCAGCTGACGCCCGGTGCAGCCGGGTTCTTCGGCGGCGGGCCGCCCCGGGTCTTGCTCCAGGCCGCGGTGATCAGCTTCCGCGACAGGATCCCCGCGGGGATGGCCAGGCTCGCGCCGAGGAGCTTGTACAGCAGCGGCGGCTTGGGCGGCTGGGGGGCTTTCTGCTTCTTGGCCATGGGTGGATCATCCCGCCCGGCCCGGTGGTCCGCCGCTCCGGGCATCGGTGGTGGACTGTCCGGGTGGCACGCGACCTCGACGGCTACCCGGTGACCCGCACCCCCGCGGGGGTGCGCCGCGGCGCGGGCGCCACCCGCGAACTGGCCGTGCTGGACGAGCGGATCTCCGGCTGCCGGGCCTGCTCCCGGCTGGTCGCCTGGCGCGAGGACGTCGCGGCCACCAAACGGGCGTCGTTCCGGCACGAGGACTACTGGGGCCGGCCGGTCCCCGGTCTCGGCCCGGACGACGCCCGGATCGCCGTCGTCGGGCTGGCCCCGGCCGCGCACGGGGGCAACCGGACCGGCCGGGTCTTCACCGGCGACCGCAGCGGCGACTGGATCTTCGCCGCGCTCTGGCGGGCCGGGCTCGCCAACCAGCCGACGTCGGTCGCCAGGGACGACGGCCTGGAGCTCACCGACGTGCGGGTGGCTGCCGCCGTCCGTTGCGCGCCGCCGGCCAACGCCCCGACGCCGGAGGAGCGGGACACCTGCTCCCCGTGGCTGGCCCGCGAGCTGGCGCTGCTGCCCCGGCTGCGGGTGGTCGTGGTGCTCGGCGGCTTCGGCTGGACCGCGCTGTGGCCGGTGCTCGCCGAGGCCGGGTACGCGATCCCGCGGCCACGCCCCGCCTTCGGGCACGGCGCCGAGGTCACGCTCACCGGCCCGCGCGGTCCGCTCACCCTGCTGGGCAGCTACCACGTCAGCCAGCAGAACACCTTCACCGGCAAGCTCACCGAGCCGATGCTCGACGCCGTCCTGAGCCGCGCCACCGACCTGGCCGCGGGGTGACGGTGCGGCCAGCGGGCTAGGGTCCCGCCCAGCCGCAGCAGGTGAGCCCCCGTAGCCCAATCGGCAGAGGCAGGCCCCTTAAAAGGGTCCCAGTGTCGGTTCGAACCCGACCGGGGGCACCCCGTGACAGGGTGGGAACTAGCCGGCGCCCGATGGCGTTGGACCAGGCAGTGTGGGGTGCGAAGCTGCACCTCACGGCCCGACCAGTCACCTCGAGGAGATGACGATGCCCAGCAGCAACCCGGCCTTCCGGGGATTCCCGGCGGCCGGTACCGGCCAGAACGCCGGCTGGGGTGCAGGCCCGCAGCAGACCTACGGCGGAGCACCCACCCAGCACGACCCCTACTCCGCGCCATCGCCGTACGCGGCGACCGGTCGCGCCTACATGACGATGGACGACGTCGTCACCAAGACCGGCCTCAGCTTCCTGGTCACGGTGGTCTCCGCGGCCATCACGTGGACGATGGTCCCCGACGGGCTGGCCATGGGCCTGGCCCTGCCGGCGGTCCTCATCGCCCTCGTCCTGGGCCTGGTCATCGCGTTCAAGCAGATCGCCAGCCCGGTCGCGACGCTGTCCTACGGTGCGCTCTACGGTGTCGCCCTCGGTGCCATCAGCGAGGTCTTCAACGCCCAGTACAGCGGCATCGTGACGCAGGCCCTCGTCGGCACCTTCGGTGTCTTCGCCGGGATGCTGTTCGCCTACAAGACCGGCGCCATCCGGGTCACCCCGAAGCTGACCCGCTGGATCGTCGGCGCGCTCTTCGGTGTCCTGGCGCTGATCATCGTCAACCTGGTCGCCAGCTTCTTCACGCCCGGCGGGCTGGGGCTGCGCGACGGTGGCCCGATCGCCATCATCTTCAGCCTGGTCGTGATCGGTGTGGCGGCGTTCTCGCTGCTGCTCGACTTCGACATGGCCGACGAGGCGATCCGCCGCGGCGTGGAGCCGAAGTTCGCCTGGTACATCGCCTTCGGCCTGCTGATCACGGTCATCTGGCTGTACCTGGAGATCCTGCGTCTGCTCAGCTACTTCCGCGAGTGAGCTGACAGCACCACCTGTGGCCCGGTCCCCGCGAGGGGGCCGGGCCACAGTGCGTTCCGGGGCAGTGCGGCGCTGGCCCCGACAGCCTCGGGCCTCAGCTGAGGCGCTCGACCACCATCGCCATGCCCTGGCCGCCGCCGACGCACATCGTCTCCAGCCCGAACTGGCCGTCGCGGGCGCGCAGCCCGTTGAGCAGCGTGGTGGTGATCCGGGCGCCGGTCATGCCGAACGGGTGGCCGACGGCGATCGCCCCGCCGTGCACGTTCAGCCGGTCGATGTCGATGCCCAGGTCGCGGTAGCTGGGGATGACCTGCGCGGCGAACGCCTCGTTGATCTCCACCAGGTCCATGTCCGAGATCGACATCCCCGCCCGTGCCAGCGCCTGCTGGGTGGCCTCCACGGGGCCGTACCCCATGATCTCCGGCGAGAGCCCGGTGACGCCGGTGGAGACGATCCGGGCCAGCGGGGTGATGCCGAGGTCCTGTGCCTTGCGGTCGCTCATGATCACCAGGGCGGCGGCGCCGTCGTTGAGCGGGCAGGCGTTGCCGGCGGTGACCCGGCCGTCGGGGCGGAACACCGGCTTCAGGGAGCTGATGCCCTCCAGGGTGGTGCCGGCGCGGGGGCCGTCGTCGGCGGAGACCACCGTGCCGTCGGGCAGCGTCACCGGGGTGATCTCCCGGGCCCAGAAGCCGTCGGCGATCGCCTGCTCGGCGAGGTTCTGGCTGCGGACGGCGAACTCGTCCATCTCCTGCCGGGAGACGTCCTTGAGCAGCGCTAGGTTCTCCGCGGTCTGCCCCATCGCGATGTAGGCGTCGGGCAGCTCGCCGTCCTCGCGGGGGTCGTGCCAGGACTCCGCGCCGCTCTCGGCGGTCTTCGCGACCCGGGCCTTGGCGTCGGCGAACACCGGGTTCTCGGTGTCCGGGATGGCGTCGGAGCTGCCCTTCACGAAACGGGAGACCATCTCCACCCCGGCGGAGACGAACACGTCGCCCTCCCCGGCCCGGATCGCGTGCAGCGCCATCCGGGTGGTCTGCAGGGAGGACGAGCAGTACCGGGTGACCGTCGTCCCGGGCAGGTGGTCCATGCCCATCAGCACCGCGACGATGCGGCCCATGTTGAAGCCCTGCTCACCGCCGGGCAGGCCGCAGCCGAGCATCAGGTCGTCGATGTCGGTCGGGTCCAGCTGCGGCACCTGGTCCAGGGCCGCGCGGACGATGGTCGCGGTCAGGTCGTCCGGGCGCAGGTCCTTCAGCGACCCCTTGAAGGCACGGCCGATCGGGGACCGGGCGGCGGCGACGATGACGGCTTCGGGCATGGGTCCTCCACATTGAGGATCGCCACCACGGGCGGCGACGGACGTCGGGTCGCCCCCGAACCTACTCCCGAGTAGGACGCGGTGAGCCCGGACCGGTGGTCAGGAGCCGACCGTCTCGCGGGCCTCGTCGGCCTGCGCCGAGGTGGGCATCTCCGGCGGGCGCCGGCGGCGCAGCCGCGCCCACGGCCCGCGCGGCCCGGTCTCCTCGCCGCGCACCTCGGTCGGCTGGACCTCGGTGCCCGGGCGTCCAGCGGCCCGGGCAGCGGCCTGGGCGATCGGCCGGACGCTGTCCCGGCGCAGTCGCAGGCCCCGGTCGGCCGCGGCCGGCCAGACGCCCACCGCGTCGGCGACCGAGGGCAGGATCACCGAGGCAGCGGCGGCGTACCCGGCGGCCGACGGGTGGAACTCGTCGATGCTGAACAGCGTCCGGTCGCTGGCGAACGACGGGCCGAGGACCGAACCGAGGGAGACGGTGCGGCCGCCCTCGGCGACGACGGCGATCGTCTGCGCCGCGGCCAGCTGGCGGCTCCAGCGCCGGGCGAGCAGGCGCAGCGGCTGCGCGATCGGCCGGATGGTGCCCAGGTCCGGGCAGGTGGCGACGACGACCTGGCAGCCGGCGCCCACCAGGGCCCGCACCGCCTCGGCCAGGTGGCGCACCGAGACGGCCGGCTTGGTCCGGCTGGTGACGTCGTTGGCGCCGATCATGATCAGCGCGACGTCGGGCTTGTCGGTGAGCGCCTGCTCGACCTGCGCGGCGAGGTCCCGGGAGACGGCGCCGGAGACGGCGACCCGGACCAGCCGGACCGGCCGCTCGGCGAGCTCGGCCAGGGCTGCGGCGATCAGCACCCCGGGGGTCTCCGCGGCGCGGTGCACGCCGAGGCCGACCGCGCTGGAGTCGCCGAGGACGGTGAACACCAGCGGCTTGCCGCGGCCTCGGCCGTAGACGCCGTTGCCGGTGGGCGGGTCGGCCTTCGCCGTCCGGGCGACGACCCTCTTGCGGGCGGAGCGGGCCTCCTGGCGCAGCAGCGTGACCAGGCCGGCGCCGGCGAGCCCGATGCCCCCGCCGCCGTAGGCCGCGCCGGTCGCCAGCCGTCGCGCCCTGCTCGCTCGCGTCACCTGGCCCGTCCTCTCGTCCCGCTCCGCGGTCGCGTCGTGCACCGGAGCACTGATCAGCAGGCTAACCACCCCTTACGGTGCATCCGTGGCCGCCCGAGCTGACCTCACCCCAGCAGACCAGACCAGGCAGCAGCAGATCGTCGACGTCCTGGTCGACGCCTTCGCCCCGCTCATGGCGGCCGACGCGGACGCCTTCCGGACGAAGTTCCGAAAGATGGCGGCCGACCCCTTCGCCTTCTACCGCGGCTCGGCCTGCCTGTTCTACGCGGACATGGCGACGCTGGAGGACCGCTGGTGTGACGAGCGGACGTCGCGGGTGTGGATCCAGGGTGACCTGCACGCAGAGAACTTCGGCACGTACATGGACGGATCCGGCCGAATCGTGTTCGACGTCAACGACTTCGACGAGGCCTACCTCGGGCACGTCAGCTGGGACCTGCGCCGGTTCGCGGCCAGCTTCGCCCTGCTGTGCTGGCGCAAGGCCCTCGCCGACGACGTCATCGGCGAGCTGCTGGCCGGGTACCTCGGCAGCTGGCTGGACCAGGTCGAGGCGTTCACCCACTCCGACTCCGACCGGCTCTTCGCCCTGACCCGGCACAACACCCGCGGGGCGGTGCGCGAGGTGATCCTGCGGACGACGACGCGCACCCGGATCGAGCTGCTCGACCGGCTGACCGCGGTCGAGGGGTACGAGCGCCGCTTCGCCGACCTGCCGCGCAACCGCCGGCTCGACGACGACGAGCGCGCCGAGGTGCTGCGCGCCCTGGACCGGTGGCAGCAGACGGTGCACCCGACGCGCCGCCGGCGGGACGTGGCCTACGAGGTGAAGGACCTCGTCGGCACCGGCGGGTTCGGGATCGGCAGCGCCGGACTGCCCGCCTACAACGTGCTCATCGAGGGCTACGACGAGGCGCTGGAGAACGACGTCGTCCTCTCGATCAAGCAGGGCAACGTGGCCGCGCCCAGCCGGGTGGTCCGCGACCCCGAGGTCAGCGGCTACTTCGAGCACCACGGCCACCGCACCGCGGTCAGCCAGCGGGCGCTGCAGGCCAACGCCTCACAGTTCCTGGGGCACACCGAGATCGGCGGGGTGGGCTTCGTCGTCCAGGAGCTGTCGGCCTACGAGACCGACCTGGAGTGGGACGAGCTGACCGAGCCCGAGGAGATCGCCCCGGTGCTCGACCAGCTGGGCCGGGCGACGGCGAAGCTGCACTGCGTCGGCGACGCCGACAGCGACCACACCCTGGTGCCGTTCCAGACCGAGGAGGCGATCACCGCGCTGATCGGCGGGCGGCGGGCGGAGTTCGTCGCCGATCTGGTCGAGTTCGCCCACGGGTACGCGCGGCGCACCCAGGAGGACCACCGGTTGTTCGTCGACGCCTTCCGGGCCGGGCTGATCCCGGGGATCAGCTCCAGCGGGGCGCACCCGGTCCGCTGACCCGGCTCGCGGACCGCGCCGATCAGCGGATCGGCAGCTCGATGAGCATGCCGCGGTGCGGGCCGACCGGCCGCAGGTCGTACTCCTCGGTGACCGTGGTGAAGCCGATCCGCTCGTAGAAGCCGACGGCGGCGGCGCGGGCGTCGCACCAGACCAGGTCGCCGCCGCGGGCGGCGACCCGCACCAGCCCCTCGGCGACCAGCGCCCGGCCCGCGCCGAGCCCGCGCACCCGGGGGTCGGTGGCCATGCCGCGCAGCTGCCAGGAGCCCTCGCCCTCGCGCCACGGGCAGTCCCGGGGGTGGAAGCGGACCACGCCGACGATCTCGCCGCCGTCGATCCGTGCCGCCAGGTGGATCGTGTACGGGGCGTCGTCCTCGTCGATCTCCACCGGTCGGCCCTGGCGGAGCTCCTGGGCGCGCAGCGGGTAGGTGGCGGCCGCCTCCACCTGCTCGATGGTGATCGTCCCCGACGTCGTCTCGGTGGTCACGGCAACAGTTTCCCCCACGCGCCCCGGGTCCGCGGTCCGGTTCGCCGCGCCGCTCGTGGCGACCTGGCCCGGCACGGTCCTGCCGCACCGACACGGGTGCGGGAAGGAGGGGACAGCGGGGTCCTTCAGCTCACCGGGATCGTCGCCCCCTCCGGGCGCGCAGGTAGTCGGCGACGACGTACTCGCCGAGCCGCTCGGTGTCGGGGGAGAAGACCCGTCCGCCCGCCCGGGCGGTGATGTCGTGCACGAACTCGACCAGCCCGGGCTCGGGGTCGAGGGCGAAGACGTTCAGCGTCGCCCCCGAGCGGGCCACCCGCTCCACCTCGGCGACGGTGCGGGCGATCGTCTCCGGCATCGGCGGCCAGCAGAAGTACGGCGTGCCGTCGTCCTCGAGGTGCGCGGTGGGCTCGCCGTCGGTGACCACCAGGACCACCGGCTCGGCGTCCCGGTGCCGGGCCAGGAACCGCCGGGCCAGCATGAGCCCGTGCTGCAGGTTGGTGCCCTGCAGGGTGTCCACCGACAGCTCGGCCAGGGTCTCCGGGCGGAGCACCTGGGCGGTGGAGGAGAAGCCGATGATCTCGATGGCGTCCTGCGGGAACTGCGTGGTCACCAGGGAGTGCAGCGCCATCGCCGTCGACTTGGCCGCGCCCCAGGTGCCGCGCAGCGCCATCGAGTAGGAGAGGTCGACCAGCAGGGCCACCGCGGCACCGGTGCGCCGCTCGGTCTCCACCACCTCGAAGTCCTCGACGGCGATCTGCACCCGCCGGTGGGCCGTCGGGGCGGTGGGTGGGACAGCAGCGGCCCGGGGCGTGCCGGCGCTGCGCAGCACGGCGTTGCGCACCGTGCGGACGACGTCCAGCGGCTGCTCGTCGCCGAACCGCCACTCCCGCGAGCTCCCGGTCAGCTCGCCGGCGGCCCCCGCGTCGGCGACGTCGTGCTCCCCGCGGCCGGTCGCCGACAGCTGGGCGAACACCCGGCGCAGCGCCGTGGCCCCCAGCCGGCGCACCGCCTTGGGGGAGAGCTCCAGGCGCCCCTCGCTGCGGTTGAGGTAGCCCTGCCGCTCGAGCTCGCGTTCCAGCTGCCGCAACGCCTGCAGGTCGTCGACGGCCGAGCGGCCCAGCGCCTGCTCCAGCAGTTCCTCGTCGATGTCGGCCAGCGAGGCGCCGGCGTAGCCCTGGGACAGCTGCTGGGAGAGCGCCTCCAGGTCGGCCAGCTCGGCGACCGCCGTGGTCGCGTCGCCCAGGCCCAGCCCCCGCTCGCCGTCGGGCACCGGGCCGCGCTGCCCCCACGGCAGGTCGGGCCGGGCCTGGCGCAGCGCGTCGTTGAGGTGGGCCATCTCGCTCTGCAGGCCGAGGTCGCCCATCGCCTGGCCCATCAGGTCCTGCAGCTCGGCGCGCTGCTCGGGGGAGAGGCCGGCCATCATCCGCTCCTGGGCGGCGGCGCGGCGGGCGAGGGAGTCGATCAGCTCCTCCACCGACTGCGGGTCGTCGGGGAAGAACTGGCCGTGCCGGTCCATGAAGTCGGTGAACCGCTGGTCGGTGTCCTCGCCCCGGTTGTGCGCGTCGACCAGCGCGGAGAGGTCGGCGACCATGTCCTTGACCGCCTGCATGGCGGCGCCGTCGCCGTCGGCCATCGCCTGCAGGGCCTGCTTCATCCCGGCGAAGGAGCTGTCCAGCACCTCCTGGCGGAGCAGGTCCTCGATCTGCTGGTAGGCCTGCGCGGCCTCCGGCGAGCGCCAGGCGTGGTCCTTGAGCGCGCGGACGGCACCGGCGGTGTCCGGCGGGAGGGCGTCCAGCTCGGCCTCGGCCAGCCGGGCGGCGTCGTCCGGGTCGGGGAACAGCGCGCGCCGCTCGGCCTCGACCGCGGAGTCCAGCAGCTCGCGGACCTGCTCCAGCGTGCCGTCCATCCGCCCGGCCTGCCGCGCCTGGCGCAGCCGGTCGCGGACGTTGCGGCGCAGCGCGTCCAGCCCGCGGCGCCCGTCGGCGCCCCGGCGCAGCAGGTCGCGCAGCGCCTCCCGGACGCCGCTGCCGGCCAGCACCTGGTCGCCGATCTCGTCGACGGCCGAGGCGACGTCGTAGGGCGGCGCGAGCGGATCGGGCCCGCCGCGCCACTGGCCGTACCGGTAGCCCCTCGGGCGACGCCCAGCCACGGTCAGGCCCCGTACACGGTGCGGCCGCCGTCGGTGTCCTTGGCCAGCCGGCGGGTCAGGTAGAGCCCCTCGAGGGCGAACTCGACCGCGGCCGCCGCCTGCTCGGCCGACTCCTCACCCTCCGGCACCCCGAGCCGGCCCAGCAGCTGCGCCAGGTTCGGCACGGTGCCCAGCTGGCCCAGCAGGGCCGCCGCCGGCACCAGGTCACCGGACTCGACGGTGTCCCCGCCGGTGAAGTGCTCCTGCAGGCCGGTGAGGTCCAGCCCGCCGCAGCGGGCCCGGAACGTCTGCGCGGTGGCCTGGCGCAGCAGGTGCTCGAGCACCTCCAGGTCGCGCTCGTCGTCGGGGTCGCTGCCGGCGTCGGCGAACTCGACCTTGCCCCGGCTGGCCGGGACGATGCTGGGCAGGTCGACCACCCGGGCCACCGGGCGGGTCTCCCCGGCCACCGCGGCCCGGCGGACGGCGGAGGCGGCCACGGTCTCCAACCCGGCGATGGCGAACCGGGCGCTCACCCCGGAGCGCTGGTCGACGTGGCTGGACTCGCGGACCAGCCGGGTGAACCGGGCGACGATCTCCACCAGGTGCTCGGGCACGACCGGGGCGCCCAGGGCCTCTCCGCCCAGCCAGCCGGTCTGCGCCTCCTGGTGCAGCAGCCGCACCTCGTCGGCGAGCTCGATCGGGTAGTGGGTGCGCACCTCGGCGCCGAACCGGTCCTTGAGCGGGGTGATGATCCGCCCGCGGTTGGTGTAGTCCTCGGGGTTGGCGCTGGCCACCAGCAGCAGGTCCAGCGGCAGCCGCACGCGGTAGCCGCGGATCTGGATGTCCCGCTCCTCCAGCACGTTGAGCAACGCGACCTGGATCCGCTCGGCCAGGTCGGGCAGCTCGTTGACGCTGAATATGCCGCGGTTGGTGCGCGGCACCAGGCCGTAGTGCACCGTCTCCGGGTCGCCCAGCGTGCGGCCCTCGGCCACCTTGATCGGGTCGACGTCGCCGATCAGGTCGCCGACGCTGGTGTCGGGGGTGGCCAGCTTCTCGCCGAACCGCTCGCTGCGGTGCAGCCAGCCGACCGGTGTCTCGTCGCCGTGCTCGGCGACCTGCCGGTGACCCCAGACGCTGATCGGGGCCAGCGGGTGCTCGTTGAGCTCGCTGCCGACCAGCACCGGCGTCCACTCGTCGAGCAGGCCGACCAGGGTGCGGATCAGCCGGGTCTTGCCCTGGCCGCGCTCACCGAGGAGCACCAGGTCGTGCCCGGCGATCAGCGCCCGCTCGACCTCGGGGACGACGGTGTCCTCGAACCCGACGATGCCGGGGAGAGAGGGCTGCCCGGCGCCCAGCCGGGCGAGCAGGTTGTCGCGGAGCTCGGCCTTGACCGGCTTGGCGGTGGCCCCGCGAGCGCGGAGCTCGCCGAGCGTCGTGGGAGCGGGGGGAGTCGGGACCTGAGCGGTTCCCAGCGGTGCGGCGTCCGTCACCTCGACCACGGTACGACGGGGATGCGACAGCCGGGTGGTTCCCCGTCCCGGCCGGTGCCGGCTGCGAGGATCGCCGCCGTGACGGTCCCCGGTGCAGTGCCCCTGGTCAGCGGAGCCGACGTCGAGGTGGCCGCCCGGCTGCTGGACGGCGTGGTCCGGCGCACGCCGCTGGAGCACTCCCGCGCGCTGGCCGATCGGGTCGGGGGTCCCGTGTGGCTGAAGTGCGAGAACCTGCAGCGCACCGGCTCGTTCAAGATGCGCGGTGCCTACACCCGGATCTCCCGGCTCAGCGAGGCGGAGCGCGCCCTGGGCGTGGTCGCCGCCAGCGCCGGCAACCACGCCCAGGGGGTCGCGCTGGCCGCCCGCGAGCTGGGCGCGACGGCGACGGTGTTCATGCCGGTGTCCGCGCCGCTGCCCAAGGTCGCCGCCACCCGCGGCTACGGGGCCGACGCCCGGCTGGGCGGCGCCACGCTGACCGACGCGATCGCCGCTGCGCTCGTCCACGCCGAGGAGACCGGCAAGGTCTTCATCCACCCCTTCGACCACCCCGACGTGATCGCCGGGCAGGGCACCGTCGGGCTCGAGCTGCTCGACCAGTGCCCGGACGTGGCCACCGTGGTGGTCTGCACCGGCGGGGGCGGGTTGGTCTCCGGCATCGCCGCGGCGGTGAAGGCCCGCCGCCCCGACGTCCGGGTGGTCGCCGTCCAGGCGGCCGGCGCGGCCGCGTTCCCCGCCTCGCTGGCGGCCGGGGCGCCGGTGCCGCTGACCTCGATGAGCACGATGGCCGACGGCATCGCCGTCGGTGCACCCGGTGACCTCACCCTGGCGCACGTCGCCGGCCTGGTCGACGAGGTGCGCACGGTCACCGAGGGCGACCTGTCCCGGGCGCTGCTGTTCTGCTTGGAGCGGGCCAAGCTCGTCGTCGAGCCGGCGGGGGTGGCGGCCGTCGCCGCGCTGCTGGCCGACCCGGGGGCGTTCGCCGCGCCCGTGGTCGCGGTGGTCTCCGGCGGCAACATCGACCCGGTGCTGATGATGAAGGTGGTCCAGCACGGCATGGCCGCCGCCGGCCGGTACCTCTCGCTGCGGGTGCAGGTGCCCGACCGGCCGGGGTCGCTGGCCGCCCTGCTGCACGAGCTGGCGGGGCTGGCGGCCAACGTGCTGTCGGTGGAGCACGAGCGGACGACGGCGCGGCTGGACCTGGGCGAGGTCGAGGTCGCGGTGCACCTGGAGACCCGGGGCCCCGACCACGCGGCCGAGGTGCTCGGCGCGCTCGCCGCGGCCGGGTACGCCCCGCGCACCGACTGACCGCCCCGGGGCTCGTCGGGGCACCGATGAGTTCCGCGGACGGCCCCGGTCCGACCCGGTGGGCCGTCGACGCGGTCCGTCACGGACCGCCGTCGTCTGGAGGGACCACCGTGCACGTCGCTGAGCCCGGAGCGAAAACCGATCGGATCTGTCGTACGCCCGCCCTACGGTCGCGGGCATGAGCAACGCCATCGTGGTCGAGGGGCTCGTCAAGCGGTTCGGCGAGCACACTGCGCTCGGTGGGGTCGACCTCACCGTGTCCGAGGGCACCGTCCTCGGGCTGCTCGGGCCCAACGGGGCCGGCAAGACCACCGTCGTCCGGGTGCTGAGCACGCTGCTGCGCCCCGACGGCGGCCGCGCGGAGGTGGCCGGGCTCGACGTCGCGACCCAGGCCGACCAGGTCCGCGCCACCATCGGCCTGACCGGTCAGTACGCCGCGGTCGACGAGTACCTCACCGGCCGGGAGAACCTGGAGATGGTGGGCCGGCTGTACCGGCTCGGCGGCCGGGAGGCCCGGTCGCGCGCCGGCCAGCTGCTGGAGCGGTTCGACCTGACCGACGCGGCGAACCGCCCGGCGAAGACCTACTCCGGGGGCATGCGCCGCCGGCTGGACATCGCGGCCTCGCTGATCGCCCGGCCGAAGGTGCTCTTCCTCGACGAGCCGACCACCGGGCTCGACCCGCGCAGCCGGCTGGGCATGTGGGAGTTCATCGGCGACCTGGTCGGGGAGGGCACGACCATCCTGCTCACCACGCAGTACCTGGAGGAGGCCGACCGGCTCGCCGACCGGATGGTGGTCATCGACCGGGGGCAGGTGATCGCCCGCGGCACGGCCGACGAGCTGAAGGCGCAGGTGGGCGGCGAGCGGCTGGAGCTCACCGTCGCCGCGGCCGAGCAGCTGGACACCGCCGCCGACTGCCTCACCCCGCTGGCCGCCGGCGAGCTGCACCGCGACCCGCAGACCCGCCGGCTCACCGTGCCGGTCACCGGCGGCACCGGCACCCTCGCCGAGGCGCTGCGCCGGCTCGACGCCGGCGCCGTCCGCGTGCTCGACGTCGGGCTGCGCCGCCCCGACCTGGACGACGTCTTCCTGACCCTGACCGGGCACGCCGCCGAGGACGACGCGCGGCCCGCCGACCCGACCGAGGCCGACGGCGAGCGCCCGCTGGCCCGCAGCGGAGGAGCAACCCGATGAGCGCCCTGGCCGCGACCGCCTCCGACAGCTGGACGATCACCAAGCGCAACCTGATCAAGGTCAAGCGGGTGCCCGACCTGATCGTCTTCGCGACGCTGTCGCCGATCATGTTCGTGCTGCTGTTCCGCTACGTCTTCGGCGGCGCGATCGGGGGCAGCCTGCCCTCGGAGATCAGCTACGCGGAGTTCCTGCTGCCCGGGATCTTCGCCCAGACGGTGGTGTTCGGTGCCACGGTCACCGGCGCGAGCATCGCCGAGGACCTGCAGAAGGGGCTGATCGACCGGTTCCGCTCGCTGCCGATGTCCCGCTCGGCGGTGCTCATCGGCCGCACCGTCGCCGACCTGGGGCTGAACGCCATCTCGATCGCGGTGATGGCGCTGACCGGCCTCGTGGTCGGCTGGCGGATCAACACCTCGGTGGGGGAGGCGATCGCCGGCTTCCTGGTGCTCCTGCTGTTCGCCTTCGCGGTCAGCTGGGTGATGGCGCTGGTCGGGCTGCTGGTCCGCACCCCCGAGGTCGTCAACAACGCCAGCTTCATCGTGATCTTCCCGGCGACGTTCGTGGCGATCACCTTCGTGCCGCTGGAGGCCTTCCCCTCGGTGCTCCGCCCGATCGCCGAGTGGAACCCGGTCTCCGCCGTGGTGCAGGCCTCCCGCGAGCTGTTCGGCAACTCCGTCCCGGGCTTCCCGGCCACCGACGCCTGGTCGCTGGAGAACCCGGTGCTCTACACGGTCATCTGGATGGTCGTGCTGCTGGCGGTGTTCGTCCCGCTGGCCGTGCGGCAGTACCTGCGCACCTCCACCCGCTGAGAAGGGCCTCCCCGCCCCCCACCGCCCGCACGCTCGCGGCGGGCCCCTGCAGGGAGGCCGGGGCCGGCGGGCGGGGGTGCGGCGGGCGGGGCGAGGATGGTCGGTGATGAACACCGTTGACCCGGCCACCTCGCCGGCCCCCGCACCCCTGCCCGAGTCGCACCCCCTGGCGGCGCCGTCCCCGCTGCCCTACCAGCTGCCGCCGTTCGCCGACCTGACCGTCGACCAGGTGCGGGAGGCGCTGCTGGCCGGGATGGCCGAGCAGCGGGCGGAGGTCGCGGCGATCGTCGCCGACCCGGCCGAGCCCACCTTCGAGAACACCGTCGTGGCGCTGGAGCGGTCCGGGCAGCTGCTCGACCGCGCCGAGCGGGTGTTCTCCAACCTGACCTCGGCCGTCTCCTCCGACCGGGTCCGGGAGGTGGAGCGGGAGATCGCCCCGCTCGCCGCGGCGCACGCCGACGCGCTCCGGCTCGATCCGGCGCTGTTCGCCCGGGTGGACGCCGTCCACGCCCGCCGTCACGAGGCGGGTCTCGACGCCGAGGCGCTGCGGCTGGTCGAGCGGTACCACCTCGACTTCGTCCTCTCCGGCGCCGCCCTCGACGACGCCGGCCGCGACCAGCTGCGCGAGCTCAACCAGCGGCTCGCCGGGCTCAACACCCGCTTCGACCAGAACCTGCAGCTGGCCACGGCGGCCGCCGCCGTGCTGGTCACCGACCCGGCCGAGCTCGACGGGCTCTCCCCGGCACAGGTCGCCGCAGCGGCCGGCGCCGCCGCCGAGCGCGGCCGCGAGGGGGCGTACCTGCTCACCCTGGTCCTCCCCAGCGGCCAGCCCGCGCTCGCCCGGCTGGGCAACCGGGAGCTCCGGCGCCGGCTGTACGAGGCCTCGATCACCCGGGCGTCGGCCGGCGAGCACGACAACGGCCCGGTCGCCGCCGAGATCGCCGCCGTGCGCGCCGTGCGTGCCCGGCTGCTCGGCTTCGACACCCACGCCGACCTGGTCGCCGCGGACCAGACCGCCCGGACCTCCGCCGCGGTCGACGCCCTGCTCGGTGAGCTGGTCACCCCTGCCGTGGCCAACGCGCACGCCGAGGCCGCGGTGCTCGCCGAGCTCGCCGCCGCCGACGGCATCGAGCTCGCCGCCTGGGACTGGGCGTTCTACTCCGAGCGGGTCCGCGCCGAGCGCTACGCCGTCGACAGCGCCGCGCTGCGGCCGTGGTTCGAGCTCGACCGGGTGCTCGTCGACGGGGTCTTCCGGGCCGCCGAGCTGGTCTACGGCTACACCTTCTCCCCGCGCCCGGACCTGGTCGGCTACCACCCCGACACCCGGGTGTGGGAGGTCTTCGGCGCCGACGGGCAGCCGGTCGGCCTGTACCTGGGCGACTTCTACGCCCGTGAGGGCAAGCGCGGCGGCGCCTGGATGAGCGCCTTCGTCAGCCAGTCCCGGCTGCTGGGCGCGAGCCCGGTGGTGTTCAACAACCTCAACGTCACCAAGCCCGCGGCCGGCGAGCCCACGCTCCTGACGCTGGACGAGGTGAACACCCTCTTCCACGAGTTCGGCCACGCGCTGCACGGGCTGTTCTCCGACGTCACCTACCCCCGGTTCTCCGGCACCAGCGTGCCGCGGGACTTCGTGGAGTACCCCAGCCAGGTCAACGAGATGTGGGCGCTGTGGCCCGAGGTGCTGGCGCACTACGCCCGGCACGTCGAGACCGGTGAGCCGCTGGGCCAGGAGGTCGTCGACGCGCTCGAGGCCGCGGCGCTGTGGGGCGAGGGGTTCGCGACGCTGGAGTACCTGGCCGCCACCCTGCTCGACCAGGCCTGGCACCGGATCACCCCGGACACCGACGTCAGCGACCCGCAGGCGTTCGAGGCACGGGCGTTGGCCGAGGCCGGGGTGGCCTCCGACCTGGTGCCGCCGCGCTACCGGACGACGTACTTCCAGCACGTCTTCGCCGGCGGCTACTCGGCCGGCTACTACTCCTACATCTGGTCGGAGGTGCTCGACGCCGACACCGTGGAGTGGTTCAAGGAGAACGGCGGACTGCGCCGGGAGAACGGCGATGTCTTCCGTGACCGGCTGCTCTCCCGCGGCGGCTCCGTCGACCCGCTGGGCGCCTTCCGCGCCGTCCGCGGCCGGGACGCCGACACCGGCCCGCTGCTCCGCCGCCGCGGTCTCGTCACGGCCTGAGCGGACTCGAGGAGCCCCGCGGGCGACGCCCGCGGGGCTCCTCTGGCCGGGCCGGCACCTGGCCGCGGTGCGATCCGGCAGGACCGCGGCGTCAGAGCCAGGGGAGCGAGAGCACCAGGTCCAGGTCGTCGGGGGCCGCACCGTCCCGGACCAGCCGGTTGGGCTGGCGGTGGCCGCACGCCGTGCAGCGGTGCACCACCTGCCAGCCCTTCCCCGACTTCTCCACCAGGCCGACCGGCTCCATCGGCGCCCGGCACTCGCTCGCGCGGTCGCCGGGCTTGTCGTCGACGTGCAGCGACCACAGGCACCACGGGCAGTGGTTGCGGTAGTGCCCGTCGGAGTTGGCCGGCACCGGGGTCGAGCAGTGCACGCAGACGAACGAGGTGTTCTCCGCCCGTCGTGACCGCGCGCGACCGTCGTCCACCGTGCTGGTCACCGCTGGGTCAGGGCACGAAGGGCTCGACGGCCAGGACCTTCACGGAGATGTCCTTGCCGTTCGGCGCGGTGTAGGTGACCGTCGCCCCGGGCTCCGCGCCCACGATGGCCGAGCCGAGCGCGGACTCGGGGGAGTAGACGGTCAGCTCCGTCGTGCCGGCGATCTCGCGCGAGCCCAGCAGGAACTTCTCGGTGTCGTCCTCGTCGCCGTCGAAGGCGATGGTGATCACGGTGCCCACGGCGGCCTTCGTGACCGTCGTGGGCGGCTCGCCGACCCGGGCCTTGCGCAGCAGGTCGGTGAGCTGGCGGATCCGGCCCTCCTGCTTGCCCTGCTCCTCGCGGGCCGCGTGGTAACCGCCGTTCTCCTTCAGGTCGCCCTCTTCGCGGCGGTCGTTGATCTCCTTGGCCATGGCCGGACGGTTCGCCACCAGCTCATCGAGCTCGGCGCGCAGCCGGTCGTGGGCCTCCTGCGTCAGCCAGACGCCCTGGTCCTGCTCGTCGGTCGGGGTGGACAAGGATGACTCCCGGTGCTCGTGATGCGACCCCCGGTCAGGGGGCCACCGTGCGGTCAATCCGAGCAACGTAACACCGAAACGTGACCGCACGCACGGTCCTGAGGCCGAGGGGGCGCGTGACGACGCGCGCCGACGGGGGATGATGGTCGGCGTGAGCGAACCGGATCAGCTGCGCCTCCTCGCGGTGCACGCCCATCCCGACGACGAGTCGAGCAAGGGCGCCGCGACCATGGCCAAGTACGTCGCCGAGGGTGTCCGCGTCATGGTGGCCACCTGCACCGGGGGGGAGCGCGGCTCGGTCCTCAACCCCGCGATGGACCGCCCCGAGGTGTGGGAGCGGATGACCGAGCTCCGGATGGAGGAGATGGCCCGGGCGCGGGAGATCCTCGGGGTCGAGCAGGAGTTCCTCGGCTTCGTCGACTCCGGCCTGCCCGAGGGCGATCCGCTGCCGCCGCTGCCGGAGGGCTGCTTCGCGCTCGTGCCGACCGAGGAGGCCGCCGCCCCGCTGGTGGCGCTGATCCGCCGGTTCAAGCCGCAGGTGATCACCACCTACGACGAGCGCGGCGGGTACCCGCACCCCGACCACATCAAGACCCACGAGATCTCGGTGCACGCCTTCGAGGCCGCCGGCGACCCGGACCGTTACCCCGAGCTCGGCGAGCCGTGGCAGCCGAGCAAGCTCTACTACCACATGAGCTTCACGCTGCCCCGGTACAAGGCGCTGCACGAGGCGATGCTCGCCACCGGCGCGGAGTCGCCCTACACGGAGTGGCTGGAGACCTGGGACGAGAGCCGGGACATGTCCCACCGGGTCACCACCCGGGTGCCGTGCGCGGAGTACTTCCCGGTCCGGGACGCCGCGCTGATCGCCCACGCCACGCAGATCGACCCGACCGGGCGCTGGTTCTCCGTCCCGCTGGACGTGCAGACCGACACCTGGCCCACCGAGGACTACGAGCTGGCCCGCTCGCTGGTCGACTCCCCGCTGCCCGAGGACGACCTGTTCGCCGGCGTGCGCACCTCGGAGCGTGCCGCGTGACCGGTGCGCTCGTGGAGGTCCTCGCCTTCGTCGACCAGTCGCCGACGCAGCTGCCCGAGGACGTCGGCAAGTCCGGCCCGCTGGGCCTGCTGCTGATCGTCGTCCTGCTGATCGCGATCATCTTCCTCGTCCGGTCGATGACCCGGCACCTCAAGCGGCTGCCGACCAGCTTCGACCCGGCCGACCAGGTGCCCGACAGCCCCGCCGGGCTCGTCGACGAGCGGCCGGCGCAGGCGCCCGGGGAGGAGCTGCTGGACACCCTGCGGCGTGCCCCGCGGGCCATCGAGCCACCCCGGGACGCCGACCGGGGCTGACCCGGACGGCGTGCTCGTCGTCCTGCTCGGCGGCACCGCCTGGCTGCGGCGACGCAAGGAACGCGAGCCCGACGAGGGAGCCACGGCCCGAGCGCGGCCGAGCGGCTCCCGCCGGGGACGGCGCCTCACCAGCGGTGCGCGACGTCCACGACCAGCCGGACGCCGTCGGGTGACCCCGGGGCGCCGTCGAGCACGAAGACCCGGAAGGGCAGGCGGGCGCGGGTGCCGACGGCCAGTGACGTCTGGCCCTCGAAGGAGCCCGCCCAGGCGACCTGCTCCAGCGTGCGTGCACTCCGGAGGTCGACGACCCGGGCCGGGTCGTCCGGGAGGTAGGTCGCGCCGCGGAACCCGTCGTAGGCCGGCGCCCGGACGACGACCTGCAGGACGGCGCCCCCGTCGACCGGCACCGGCGCGCCGGAGCCCTGGGCGCCGACCTGGTCGACGTAGCGCACGTCGTAGCCGGCCGCGCCGCCCTCCTGCAGGTCGACGACCAGCCGGTCGAAGCAGGGGTGCCGGCCCGCCCGGACGTCGGCGACCTGTCCGGTGGCGCGCTCCGGGCCGACCGTGGCCTCGGGCAGCGACCCCCAGTACAGCCCGCACCAGGGCTCCGGAGCCGCGGATGCGGACAGCGGGGCGCCCAGCACCGTCAGCGTCGTCGCGGCCGCCACCAGTGCGCCGCGCACCCGGGTGCGTGTCATCGTCTACCTCCTCCGTCGGTCCCTGGGGGGGTGCGCCGTCCGGCGGCGCACCAACCGCAGGACACCGGATCGTCATGTCCGGGCACCGTGCGCGTCGCGGGAGCGGAGCGGGTAGGACCACGGGGTGCCGAACCGACTGGCCTCCGCCACCTCGCCGTACCTGCTCCAGCACGCCGACAACCCCGTCGACTGGCGCGAGTGGGGGCCCGAGGCGTTCGCCGAGGCGCGCGAACGCGGGGTCCCGGTGCTCGTCTCGGTGGGCTACGCGGCCTGCCACTGGTGCCACGTCATGGCCCACGAGTCGTTCGAGGACCCGGCGACCGCGGCGCAGATGAACGCCGGTTTCGTCTGCGTGAAGGTCGACCGCGAGGAGCGGCCGGACGTCGACAGCGTCTACATGGCCGCCACGCAGGCGCTCACCGGGTCCGGCGGGTGGCCGATGACCGTCTTCACCACCCCGGACGGCGCCCCGTTCTACTGCGGCACCTACTTCCCGCCCCGGCCGCACCCGCAGCTGCCCGCCTTCCGGCAGGTGCTCTCGGCGGTCAGCGAGGCGTGGGCCGCGCGGCGCGACCAGCTCGAGCGGGCGGGCGGGGAGATCGTCGCCGGCATCTCCGGGCGGCTGGACCTCGGCGACCCGAGCCCGTTGTCGGTCGACCTGCTCGACGACGCCGTCGCCACCCTCGCCGACGCGCACGACGTCGCTTCCGGGGGCTTCGGTGGCGCGCCGAAGTTCCCGCCGTCGATGCTGCTGGAGTTCCTGCTGCGGGCGCACGCCCGGCGGGGTGACGAGCAGACCCTGCGGATGGCCGTCGGCACGGCGGAGGCGATGGCCCGCGGTGGCATCCACGACCAGCTGGCCGGCGGGTTCGCCCGCTACTCGGTCGACGACCGCTGGGTGGTGCCGCACTTCGAGAAGATGCTCTACGACAACGCCCTGCTGCTGCGGGTGTACTCGCACCTGTGGCGGGCCACCGGCCTGGACTGGGCGCGCCGGGTCGCGGACGAGGCCGCGGCCTTCCTGCTGCGCGACCTGGGCACCGCCGAGGGGGGCTTCGCCTCGGCGCTGGACGCCGACACCGACGGCGTCGAAGGGCTGACCTACGTCTGGACGCCGGCCCAGCTGACCGAGGTGCTCGGCGAGGAGGACGGCGCGTGGGCCGCCGCGCTGTTCTCGGTGGCCCCCGAGGGCACCTTCGAGCACGGCAGCTCCACGCTGCAGCTGCGGCACGACCCCGACGACCCGGCCCGGTACGCGCGGGTGCGGGCCGCGCTGACGGCGGCCCGGGCCGCCCGCCCGCAACCGGCGCGCGACGACAAGGTGGTCACCGCCTGGAACGGCCTGGCGATCGCGGCGCTGGCCGACCACGGGGCGCTCACCGGTGACGATCGGCTGGTGGCCGCCGCCCGCCGCGCCGCCGAGCTGCTGCACCGCACCCACTGGGTGGACGGGCGACTGCGGCGCGCCTCCCGGGACGGCGTCGCCGGCGCGCACGCCGGGGTGCTGGAGGACTACGGCGACCTCGCCGAGGGGCTGCTGGCGTTGCACGCGGCCACCGCGGAGGGGCGGTGGCTGGACTGGGCGGGGGAGCTGCTCGCCGTCGTCGCCGACCAGTTCGTCGACGACGACGGTACGTGGCACGACACCGCGGCCGACGCCGAGCCGTTGGTGCACCGCCCGTTCGACCCCGCTGACGGGCCCACCCCGGCCGGCATCGCCGCGGCCGCCGGCGCGCTGGTCTCCTACGCCGCGCTGGCCGGGTCGCCCGAGCACCGGGCCCGCGGCGAGGAGGCCGTGGCGACGCTCGCGCGGTTGGTGGAGCACGCCCCGCAGGCCGCCGGCTGGGCGGCCGCGGTGGGGGAGGCGCTCCTCGCCGGGCCGCTGGAGGTGGCGGTGAGCGGACCGGCCGGCCCGGAGCGGGACGCGCTGGCCGCCGCAGCGCGGGCCGCCACCAGCCCGGGCGCCGTGGTGGTGGCCGGTGAGCCGGACGCGCCGGGGGTGCCGCTGCTGTCCGGCCGCCCCGTGGTGGGGGGTCGGCCGGCGGCCTACGTCTGCCGGGGCTTCGTCTGCTCCGCGCCGGTCGTCGAGGTGTCCGCTCTCAGCGCAGCGATGAGTCCGCTAGAGCTTTGATTACACGATTACAGTCGGGCGCGTCGTCGTTCCCGAGGAGGGCACCGTGCACGCACACCACCACCGCTTCCCACCCGAGGGCTTCCCCGGCCGTGGCCGGGCCCGTGGCCGCGGCGCCGACGCCCCGCCGCCGGTCGAGCGAGCCGAGGTCGCCGGCTGGTTCGCCGGACGACTGCCCGACGACTGGTTCACCGGGCCCGTGGAGCTGACCATCGACCGCGACGAGATCACCGTGGTCGGTGCCGTCCCCGAACCCGACGCGGGGGACGGCGACCCGACGGCGGCCCGCGCCGGGCGGATCGCCCGCTTCCGCGAGCAGACCCGTCAGCAGCGGATGGCGATCGCCGACGCCGCCCAGGCCCGCTACGGCCGCTCGGTGGCCTGGGGCGCCACCTGCGGCGACGTCCGCGATGTCTTCACCACCGTCTCCGTGCCGGTGATGACCCGGCTGCGCCAGCCGGAGCGGCTGGTGCTCGACACGCTGGTCGACGCCGGCGTGGCCCGCTCACGCTCGGAGGCCCTGGTGTGGGCCGTGCGGCTGGTCGGTGAGCACGCCGACGAGTGGCTGGCGGAGCTGCGGGCGGCGATGACGTCGGTGGAGGAGGTCCGCGCGCGCGGCCCGCGGGTGGGCTGAACGCAGCCACCGGCGTCCTGGCTCACCGGGCGTGCTCCTGGCTCACGTCCCGCGCTGAGCCAGGAGCACGCACGATCAGGTCACCTGATCCCGGGCTCGTCCCGGGCCCCCGGCGCCACCAGGGACACTGAACGGCGTGCCGACCACCGCGGAGCCTGCCGAGACCGACGTCCTCGTGGTGGGAGCCGGGCCGGCGGGCTCGGCGGCCGCCGCCTGGGCCGCGCGGTCCGGGGCCGGGGTCGTCCTCGCCGACGCCGCCGTCTTCCCGCGCGACAAGACCTGCGGCGACGGGCTGACGCCCCGCGCGATGGCCGAGCTGGACGCCCTCGGGCTCGGCGACTGGGTGCGGTCCCGCGGCCGCAACCGCGGCCTGCGCGCCGCCGGGTTCGGCCAGGAGCTGCTGCTGCCCTGGCCCGGCGGGGCGCTGCCGGACCACGGCGGAGCGGTGCCCCGCACCGAGCTGGACGCCCGCATCCGCGACGTCGCCGTCGACGCCGGCGCGGTCCCGGTGGACGGCGCCCGGGCGGTGGGCGTCGAGCGGGACGGTGACCGGGTGGCCGCGGTGGTGTTCCGCCGGTCCGACGACTCGACGACGACGGTCGCGTGCCGACGGCTGGTGGTCGCCGACGGGGTGCGCTCGCCGCTGGGCAAGGTGCTGGGCCGGGAGTGGCACCGGGAGACCGCCTACGGCGTGGCCGCCCGGGGGTACGTGCGCTCGGGTCGCAGCGACGACGAGTGGATCTCCTCGCACCTGGAGCTGCGCGGTACCGAGGGGGAGCTGCTGTCCGGCTACGGCTGGGTGTTCCCGCTGGGGGCGCAGGCCGGTGAGGTCAACGTCGGCGTCGGCACGCTGGCCACCGAGAAGCGCCCGGCCGACGTCCGGCTGCGCAGCCTGCTCGAGCTCTACACCGACCAGCGGCGCGAGGAGTGGCAGATCGAGGGCGCCGTCCGGGCGCCGGCGAGCGCGTTGCTGCCGATGGGCGGGGCCGTCTCCGGGGTGGCCGGGCGCAACTGGGCGCTGGTCGGGGACGCCGCCGGCTGCGTCAACCCGCTCAACGGCGAGGGCATCGACTACGGCCTGGAGACCGGGCGCAGCGTGGTCGAGCTGTTCGGCGAGGCCGACTGGTCGCAGGCCTGGCCGGCGACGCTGCGGCGGCACTACGGGGAGGCGTTCTCCATCGCCCGGCGGTTGGCCGGGCTGCTCACCGTGCCCCGGCTGCTCCCGGCGGCCGGACCGGTGGGGATGCGCTCACGGGTGCTGATGACCGTGGCGCTGCGGGTGATGGGCAACCTGGTCACCGAGGCCGACCGCGACGTCGTCGCCCGGGCCTGGCGCGCCGCCGGGAAGCTCTCCCTGGGGCTGGACTCCCGCCCGCCGTTCTCCTGAGCGGCTCAGGTGTACGGGCTGTTGTAGATCACGAAGTACATGGCGATGTAGTGGCAGAGGGCGGCCACGATCGTCATCGCGTGGAAGACCTCGTGGTACCCGAAGGTGCCCGGCCAGGGGTTGGGCCGCTTGCTCGCGTAGGCGATCGCGCCGGCGCTGTAGAGCAGGCCCCCGGCGATCAGCAGCACCAGCGCGGTGACCCCGGCCAGCTCGAGGATGTCGACCAGCACGAACACCGCCGCCCAGCCCAGCGCGAGGTAGATCGGCACGCCCAGCCAGCGGGGGGCGGTCGGCCAGATCACCTTCAGCGCCACCCCGAGCGCGGCCCCGGACCACACGGTGCCCAGCAGCCACCAGCCGGTGGGCTCGGGGACGGCGAGCAGCGCGAAGGGCGTGTAGGTGCCGGCGATGAACACGAAGATCATCGAGTGGTCGGCGCGCTTCATCAGCTTCCAGCCGCGCGGTGACCACCGACGGCGGTGGTAGAGCGCGCTCACCCCGAACAGCCCGAGGATGGTGACGCAGTACAGCGCGACCGGCCAGCCGGCGCGAGCGCCCTGGGCGGCCGCCAGCGGGATGAGCACGGCGCCGGCGATGATGGACCCGAAGAAGGCGAACAGGTGCAGCCAGCCGCGCAGCCGGGGGCGGGTGTCGGGGTGGTCGAAGTCCCTGTCGCCGTAGTCGGCGACGCTCCAGCGGCCGTCCTGCTCGACCGCCTGGACGTCCTGGCCCTCGAGTTCGACGGTGTCCAGCGCCTCGTCGAGCGGGCCCTCCACCTGGGCGCCGTCGGTCTGCACCCGGGCGGGTTCACGACGGTCGGAAGGTGCGCTCATGGGCCGAGGTTACGAAGCCGTAGGTCCGCTGGCATCCCCAGGTGGCTGTGACCTCGCTGTCGGTGTCCGGGCGCGCGTCCAGCCGACGGGCGTGCTGGGTCCTAGGGTGAGCGCCGTGGGGGTGCGAGCGAAGGTCCGGAACGTGCTCACCGCCCTGTACGAGCGCCGGCTGGCGCGCGGCCTGGTCGGCGCCGACACCCCACGGCACGTCGGGGTGATCATCGACGGCAACCGCCGGTGGGCCCGGGCGATCGGCCTGGAGGACGTCAGCGAGGGCCATCGTCGGGGCGCGGACAAGATCGCCGACCTGCTGCGCTGGTGCGACGAGGCCGGGGTCGAGGTGGTCACCCTCTTCCTCCTCTCCACCGACAACCTGCAGCGCCCCGAGCCGGAGCTGACGCCGCTGCTGCGGATCATCGAGGGGGTCGCCTGCGACCTGGCCGGCCCGGACCGCCGCTGGCACCTGCGGGCGGTCGGTGCGCTGGAGCTGCTGCCCGCGGAGACCGTGGCGGTGCTCAAGCAGGCCGAGGAGGACACCCGCGACCGGCCGGGCGCCTCGGTGAACCTGGCGGTCGGCTACGGCGGACGGCGGGAGATCGCCGACGCCGTCCGCTCGCTGCTGGCCGAGCACGCCGCGCGCGGCACGACGCTGGACGAGCTGGTCGAGGTGCTGGACGTGGAGCACATCGCCGAGCACCTCTACACCCGCGGCCAGCCCGACCCGGACCTGGTGATCCGCACCAGCGGGGAGCAGCGGATGTCGGGCTTCCTGCTGTGGCAGACGGCCCACTCGGAGTTCTACTTCACCGACGTCTACTGGCCGGAGTTCCGCCGCGTCGACCTGCTCCGGGCGCTGCGCGCCTACGCCGCGCGGCACCGCCGCTTCGGGAGCTGACCGGAGCGGCTGAGAGACTGCCGGGCATGACCGCCGGCGCCCTCGACGTCCCCCTCGAGTACGTCCGACTGGGGTTGCGCTTCGACCGGCTGGAGCCCGGTTTCGTCGACGCCTACACCGGCGACCCCCGGTTGCGCGCCCAGGTCGCCGACGAGCCGGCACCCACCCCGGCCGGCCTGCGCGACCAGGCCCGGGCCCTGCTGGCCGAGCTGGACTCCGCGGCGCTGCCCACCGCCCGCGCGGAGTTCCTCCGCGGGCAGCTCACCGGGCTGGAGTGCTCGGCCCGGAAGATGGGCGGGGAGCCGGTCGGCTACCTGGCCGAGGTGCGCGCCTACTTCCAGGTCGACGTCGCCCTCGGCGACCCGGCGGAGTACGCCGCTGCGCACGAGGCGCTGGGCGAGCTGCTGCCCGGCAGCGGCACGCTCGCCGAGCGGTACGCGGCGCACCGCCGCCGGGAGGAGTGCCCGCCGCAGCGGCTGGAGGCCGCCGTCCACGCGCTCTCCTCGGCGCTGCGGGACCGGGTGCGCGGCCGGTACGGCCTGCCCGAGGCCGAGACGGTCCGGTACGAGGTGGTCACCGACAAGCCCTGGTCGGGGTTCAACTACTACGAGGGCGACTACCGGTCGCGGGTGGCGATCAACGCCGACCTGCCCCACCGGATGGCCCAGCTGCCGCACCTGGTCGCCCACGAGTCCTACCCCGGGCACCACACCGAGCACTGCCGCAAGGAGCGCGGCCTGGTCGAGCGCGACGCGCACCTGGAGCACACGGTGTTCCTAGTGAACACCCCGGAGTGCCTGATGGCCGAGGGCCTCGCCGACCTGGGGCTGGAGGCCGCGGTCGGCCAGGGCTGGGGAGCCTGGTCCGCCGAGGTGCTCGGCGACCTGGGGCTGCGGTTCGACGGTGAGCTGGCCGAGCGGGTCGCGGCCGCCGCGGCACCGCTGAACCGGGTGCGGCAGGACGCCGCGATCCTGCTGCACGACCGGGGCGCGGACACCGGCGAGGTGATCGACCACCTGCAGCGGTGGGCGCTGGTCAGCTCCGACCGGGCGGTCCAGCAGCTGCGCTTCCTCACCGATCCGCTGTGGCGGGCGTACATCACCACCTACGTCGAGGGCTACGACCTGCTGGCGCGGTGGCTGGCGGCGCGGCCGGCGGGCCAGCCCGTGGCCGACCGCTTCGTCCGCCTGCTGGACGAGCCCCTGACGCCGGCGGTGGTCACCGCCGAGCTCGCACCCTGACCGTGCCGGCCGGACCGACCGCGGGGGAGCGGCGGGCGCTGGGGCTGTGGACGGCGGGTTGGCTGTTCGTGATGCTGGTGGCCGGGGTGCTGTGGCTGGGGGACCTGTCGCTGCAGTGGCCGGTGCTGCTGGTTCCCGTGCTCTGGGCCGTGGTCGCCGTCCGCCCGCGACGCGAGGGCTGACCCCGGCGCGGTGTTTCGGGCAGGCGAACAACCGATGGCGAACGCCGCACGACTCACCCCAAGGCGTGTCATGGCGGCGCTTCCGTCGGGACGAGGGCCTAACGTCCGCAGTGGACGGGGAGCCCGCCTCGCCGTCCACGGGAGGCCCGGTTGGTGCGACAGCGATCGTCGACCAGAGGGGCCGAGTCCCGGCCCCTGCGCCGGGACCCGGTCACCTTCGAGCCGGGGCGCGCGCTGTCCGCAGGGTGGCGTCCCACGGGAGTCGACTCGTGAGCACTCGCCGTCGCACGTACGTCCTCGACACCTCCGTCCTGCTCTCCGACCCGGGCGCGCTGCTGCGCTTCGAGGAGCACGAGGTGGTGCTCCCGCTGGTGGTCATCGGGGAGTTGGAGGACAAGCGGGACCACCCGGAGCTGGGCTGGTTCGCCCGGCAGACGCTGCGCCGGTTGGACGACCTGCGCGTCCGGCACGGCCGGCTCGACGCCCCGGTCCCGGTGGGGGAGGACGGCGGCACGCTGCACGTCGAGCTCAACCACAGCGACCCCTCGGCGTTGCCGGCCGGCTTCCGCAACGACTCGAACGACAGCCGGATCATGACCGTCGCGCTCAACCTGCGGGCCGAGGGCCGGGACGTGTGCCTGGTGACCAAGGACGTGCCGCTGCGGGTGAAGGCGGCCGCCGTGGGCCTGGCCGCCGAGGAGTACCGCGGCCTGGGCGTCGTGGACGCCGGCTGGACGGGCATGGCCGAGCTCTCCCTGGACGACGAGGAGATCGGCGAGCTGTACGACACCGGGTCGCTGTTCACGCCGGCCGCCGCCGAGCTGCCGACCCACACCGGCCTGGTGCTGCTCTCCTCCCGCGGGTCCGCGCTGGGCCGGGTGACCCCGGACAAGCACGTGCGCCTGGTGCGCGGTGACCGCGAGGCGTTCGGCCTGCACGGGCGTTCGGCGGAGCAGCGGGTCGCGCTGGACCTGCTGCTGGACCCCGAGGTCGGGATCGTGTCCATGGGCGGGCGCGCCGGCACCGGCAAGTCGGCGCTGGCGCTCTGCGCGGGCCTGGAGTCGGTGATGGAGCGGCGGGCGCACAAGAAGGTGGTCATCTTCCGGCCGCTGTACGCCGTCGGCGGGCAGGAGCTGGGGTACCTGCCCGGCAGCGAGGGCGAGAAGATGGCCCCCTGGGCGCAGGCGGTCTTCGACACGCTGGGTGCCCTGGTCTCCGGTGACGTCGTCGAGGAGATCCTGGCCCGCGGGCTGATCGAGGTCCTGCCGCTGACGCACATCCGCGGGCGCTCGCTGCACGACTCGTTCGTGATCGTCGACGAGGCGCAGTCGCTGGAGCGCGGGGTGCTGCTGACCGTCCTGTCCCGGCTGGGCGCCAACTCCCGCGTCGTGCTCACCCACGACGTGGCGCAGCGGGACAACCTGCGGGTCGGCCGGCACGACGGCGTGACCGCGGTGATCGAGGCGCTGAAGGGGCACCCGCTGTTCGCGCACGTGACCCTGACCCGCTCGGAGCGCTCGCCGATCGCGGCGCTGGTCACCGAGATGCTGGAGGACCTCCCGCTCTGACGGCCGGTCGCCCGCCCGGCAGCCGGGGGGGGGGGGGGGGGGGGGGGGGGGGGGGGGGGGGGGGGGGGGGGGGGGGGGGGGGGGGGGGGGGGGGGGGGGGGGGGGGGGGGGGGGGGGGGGGGGGGGGGGGGGG
>NZ_JBJGZY010000028.1:0-53505 GCF_054050755.1 Modestobacter sp. SYSU DS0511 | reverse complement strand
CCCCCCCCCCCCCCCCCCCCCCCCCCCCCCCCCCCCCCCCCCCCCCCCCCCCCCCCCCCCCCCCCCCCCCCCCCCCCCCCCCCCCCCCCCCCCCCCCCAGTGCCGTGCGGGGCCGGCCCAGCGCGACCGACCCGGCCCCCAGCACGTCCGCCGGTGGCCGGGTCGGCCGTGCTGGGCCGCCCGGGCGGTGCCCAGCACGGACCAGCCGGTCGTGCACGGCGGGCGGGAGTCCCGGTCCGGGCGGCGGTGCTGCGGCACCGCACCGCGGTCGGTCGGCAGCAGGACCGCGACCAGTGCGCCGGCCGTCACCGGCACCGGGGCCACCGGCGTCCTCGCCGGCGGAGCAGGGCTCCCGGACGCACGACGGCGCCGTTCCCGCACGGGGGAACGGCGCCGTCGTGCTGCGTGCGGGCTACTGGGCCTTGGCGAGGGTTCCCAGGTAGAGCTCGATCACCTTCGGGTCGTGCATTAGTGACGTGCCGGTGTCGGTGTAGGCGTTGCGCCCCTGGTCGAGCACGTAGCCACGGTGGCAGATCTGCAGGCAGCGGCGGGCGTTCTGCTCGACCATGATGATCGAGACGCCGGTGGCGTTGATCCGCCGGCAGCGGATGAAGACCTCGTCCTGCAGTGCCGGGGACAGCCCGGCGGACGGCTCGTCCAGCAGCAGCACCGAGGGGTCCATCATCAGTGCGCGGCCCATCGCCACCATCTGCCGCTCGCCGCCGGAGAGCGCCCCGGCCTTGCCCTTGCGCCGTTCGCCGAGCAGCGGGAACAGGTCGACGACATAGTCGAAGCGCTCCTTGAACGTCTTCGGCCGCAAGTAGACGCCCATCTGCATGTTCTCCTCGATGGTGAGCGAGGGGAACACGTTGTTGTTCTGCGGCACGTAGCCGACGCCCATGGACACCAGCCGGTGCGCCGGCGCCGAGGTGATCTCCTCACCGCGCAGCGTGACCGAGCCCGAGCGGACCGGGATCAGCCCGAACAGCGTCTTGAGCAGGGTCGACTTGCCGGCGCCGTTGGGGCCGATGATCCCGACCAGTTCGCCGTCCTGCAGGTAGAAGTCGCACCCGTTGAGGATGTTGACCCCGGGGACGTAGCCGGCGACGAGTTCGTCGGCGCGCACCAGCGCGCTTTCGGCCAGGCGCTGGTGCTCCTCCCGGGTGGCTGCCTTCTCCGCCGGGGAGAGCTCCGCCGCGGTGCCTGCGCCGGGCTCCTCGGCGACGGACTTCTCGGCGAGGGGACGGTCCTGCTCGGACTCCGGAACCGTGAACCTGCGGTCCTCCGGCGGGCCTGGTACGTCCGCGGTGCTCATCGTCCCGCCCTTCCCTTGCGGCCCCGGTCGGAGCTGGAGATGTCCTCGTGCTGCGCGCCGGCGAGGGCCTCGTCCTCGGCGAGGAAGCGGTCCTCCTCCTCGGCGGTCAGGGGGGCGTCGTGGTGCGCGCCGAGGTAGGCGTCGACGACGGCCTTGTTCTGGCTGATGGACTCCGGCGCGCCCTCGGCGATGACCTTGCCGGCGGCCATGACCACCACCCAGTCGCTGATGTCCCGCACGACGTCCATGTCGTGCTCCACGAAGATGACCGTCATCCCCTCCTCGCGGAGGTCCTTGACGTGGCCCAGCAGGCTCTGGGTCAGGGCGGGGTTCACCCCGGCCATCGGCTCGTCGAGCATCACCACCTGCGGTTCGCTCATCAGGGCGCGGGCCATCTCCAGCAGCTTGCGCTGGCCCCCGGACAGGCTGCCGGCGAAGTCGTCCTTCTTGGCGTCGAGCTTGAACCGCCGGAGCAGGTCCATGGCCCGCTCGGTGTTCGCCTTCTCCTGCGCCCGCCAGGTGCCGGGCACCAGGGCACGCAGGAAGCTCTCCCCGCGCTGGGCCTGGGCGCCGAGCAGCATGTTCTGCAGGACGGTGAGCCGGGAGAGCGCCTTCGTCAGCTGGAAGGTCCGGACCACCCCGAGCCGGGCGACCTGGTGCGGGCTGAGCCTGCCCAGGTCGCGGCCGTTGAACGACCAGGTGCCGGTGTTGGGCTGGTCGAACCCGGTGAGCAGGTTGAACAGCGTGGTCTTGCCGGCACCGTTGGGCCCGATGAGCCCGGTGATGCCGCCCCGCTGGACCTCCAGGTGGTCGACCGACACCGCGGTCAGGCCGCCGAACGTGCGGGTCACGTGGTCGACCACGATCGCCGGGTCGGGCTTGGCGACCCCGACCTCCCAGGGGACGTCGCGCAGCGCGGCCTGGGCCAGCCGCTGGGGTGCTGCCCGGTGCGCGCCGCCGCCCGGCGGGGCGAGCTCCTCGGGCCGGGCAGCGTGGGCGCCGTGGGGCTGGCCCTCGTGGGGCAGGGGGTCAGCGGGCATCGAGCATCACCTCTCGTCGGTCACCGAAGATGCCCTGGGGCCGGAAGACCAGCAACAACATGAGCCCGATCCCGACCAGCACGTAGCGCAGCTGCGCGACGTCGGTGGAGGAGAGCAGCTCCGTGGGGATGACCCCGTTGGAGATCAGCGAACGGAGCCCGGTGTCGGCGAACTGCAGGATGAACAGCAGCAGCATCGAGCCGATGACCGGCCCGAGCACCCGGGCGGCGCCGCCCAGGATGAGCGCCGCGTAGGCCAGGAAGGTGTTGGCGTTCTGGTACTGGTCGGGGATGGCCGAGCCGGTGCCGACGGCGTAGACCATGCCGCCGAAGGCGCCGAACACCCCGCCGAGCACCAGCGCCTGCATCTTGTAGGCGTAGACGTTCTTGCCCAGCGAGCGGACGGCGTCCTCGTCCTCCCGGATGGCCTTCACCACCCGCCCCCACGGGGCGCGCATCAGCGCCCACACCAGGAGCGAGCACAGCGCCACGAGGGTCCAGCCGACCGCGCAGACCCACAGCTCGCCGCCGCTCCAGGTCGTGCCCAGGAGGTTGTACCGGCGGCCGGTGTCCCACGGGGCGAGCGCGATGAAGTCCCGGTTGAACGCCGACAGGCCTCGGGTGCCGCCGGTGACCGGGGTGGCGGAGACCGACCGGAAGACCAGCCGTAGGCCCTCGGCCGTGGCGATGGTGACGATGGCGAGGTAGTCGGCCCGCAGCCGCAGCGTGGGCAGGCCCAGCAGGAGGGCCAGGACCACCGCGGCGAGCACCCCGACGAGGACCCCGACCCAGAAGGGCAGCCCCCACTGGCTGACCGAGATGGCGATGCCGAACCCGCCGAGCATGGCGAAGGCGATCTGACCGAAGTTGAGCAGGCCCGTGTACCCGAAGTGCACGTTGATGCCGATGGCCAGCAGGGCGAAGAAGATCGCCTGGAACCCGAAGAACGCCTTGCCCGCGATGGCGAACGCGTTGATGAGGTCGGCCATCGGTCAGCCGATCCTGGCGCGGCTGCCCAGGATGCCCTGGGGACGGACGACGAGGATGACGATCAAGAGGAGCAGCCCTCCGACGTACTTCATGTCATTCGGGATGACGAGGGTGGACATCTGCACGAAGACGCCGACGATGAGGCTGCCGAGCAGGGCGCCGTAGGCGGTGCCCAGACCGCCGAGGGTGACCCCGGCGAACATCAGCAGCAGCAGCCGGAAGCCCATGTCCCACTGGACCTGGTCGGAGAGGCCGAGGAGCACCCCGCCGAGGGCGGCGAGCGCTCCACCGAGCACCCACACGAACAGGACGACCCGGTTGACGTCGATGCCGGAGGACGCGGCCAGGTCCCGGTTGTCCGACACCGCCCGCATCGCCTTGCCGATCTTCGTGCGCTGCAGCATCAGCGCGACCAGCACCAGCACCACGACGGCGATGACGATCGAGGCGACGTCCCGGTCCTGGAGGGTGAAGGGGCCGTAGCTCTTGGCCCGCTGGCCCTGGTAGTCGGCGTAGGGGTTGGAGAACCCGCCGTAGAAGATCTGGTAGCTGTACCGCAGCGCCAGGGACAGGCCGATGGAGACGACCAGCGCGGCGATGAGCCCGGTGCCGCGGCGCCGCAGCGGCCGCCAGATGGCCAGCTCGTTGAGGGCGCCGACGACCCCGCCGACCACCATGGCAAGCAGGGCCGCGGGGATGAGCGGCACTCCGCCCTGCACGTTGATGTACCAGGCGGCGATGGCGCCGATGGTGACCAGCTCGCCGTGTGCGAAGTTGGTCAGCCCGGTGGTGCCGTAGATCAGGGACAGGCCCACGGCGGCCATGGCGATCAGCAGCCCGAACCGGAGGCCGTCGACGAAGAGCTGGACGGCCCGGATGGTGCCACCGCCGTCGTTGCGGCTGCCGTCGTTGAGGCCGATGTTGACCGGTTGCTGCCGTCCGGGGTCGACGGTGACGGTGCGGCTGGGCTCGCCGTTGACCTCGACCCCGTCGGGCAGGTCGTCGGGGTCGATGCTGACGACGTACTGGCCGGCGGCCGGCAGGTCGACCGCCCACCGGCCGTCCTCGCCGGTCTGCACGGTGTCCACGGGGTCGCCGTCCGGCGTGGTGACCTCGATCGTGGCGCCCTCGATCGGGCCGCTCACGCTGGTCTGCAGGGTGCCGCGCACCTGCTCGCCCTCGGCGGAGGCGACCCCCGGGACGAGGGTGGCCAGGGCCATGGCGAAGGCGGCCACCAGCAGGGCGAGGGTCAGGGGACGGCGCCCGCTGCGCCACCGCGGGGACCGGGGGCCGCTCGCCGGTGGTGCACCTGAGCCGTACCGGGCGCTGCTGCGTTCCCCGCGCCGTGCGGCACGGTGGGGAGCGTGCGTCACTCGACCTCCCAGCCGTTGGATGTGAGGCGGGACAGTAACCCACGGCTGTTACGGGGAACGACCTGCTGGGACGCTTCGTGACCCATCTGCGACACGCCGCTGTGCTACCGGTCGGTCGCCCACCACCGGTCCGGGCGCTCAGCTGCCCGGTGCGGAGCGCGCACTCCGGATCATGCAGGTCAGCCGCGCACTGGCCGTCGGCCGCCCGGCGTCGTCGGAGATCGAGATGAGGAAGGTGGCCAGGGTGCGCCCGCGCCGTACCGGAGTGCACACCGCGGTGACGAGGCCGGAGCGGGCGGCGCTGAGGTAGCTCGCGTTGAGCTCGATGCCGACCACCGAACCCCCGGGACCGGCGTGCAGCACCGCCGCGTACGAGCCGATGCTCTCGGCCAGCGCGCAGGTCGCACCGCCGTGCAGCAGGCCGAAGGGCTGCTCGTTGCCGGCCACCGGCATGGTGGCGACCAGGCGGTCGGGGTCCCACTCGGTGATCCGGATGCCCAGCTTGTCGTCGAGCGGGCCCTGCGTGTCGGCCGGCAGCCAGTCGGGTCGGGTGTGCGTCACGCTGCTGCACGCTAGCCACCGCGCGCGGGGAGCCGGGTTGTCGGTGTGCGGACTTAGGATCGCGGCGATGTCCGCTCCGGTCTCCGCCCCCGCGCCCGCCACCCCCTCGACCACCGGGGGCGCCCGCCCGCGGCTGCTGCTGCTCGATGGCCACTCCCTGGCCTACCGGGCCTTCTTCGCGCTCCCGGTGGAGAACTTCTCCACGACCACGGGGCAGCCGACCAACGCGGTCTACGGCTTCACCTCGATGCTGATCAACGTGCTGCGCGACGAGCAGCCCTCGCACCTGGCGGTCGCCTTCGACGTCAGCCGGAAGACCTTCCGCAGCGAGATCTACGCCGACTACAAGGCCAACCGGGCCGAGAGCCCCACCGACTTCCGCGGCCAGGTCAGCCTGGTGCAGGAGGTCCTCGGTGCGCTGCGCGTCCCGGTGATCACCGCCGAGGGCTACGAGGCCGACGACGTCATCGCCACGCTCACCGTGCAGGCGGTCGAGCAGGGCATGGACGTGCTGATCTGCACCGGTGACCGCGACGCGCTGCAGCTGGTCAACGAGCACGTGACGGTGCTCTACCCCCGCAAGGGCGTCTCCGACCTGACCCGGTTCACCCCGGAGGAGGTCGAGGCCAAGTACGGGCTGAGCCCGGCGCAGTACCCGGACTTCGCCGCGCTGCGCGGCGACCCGAGCGACAACCTGCCCAACATCCCGAGCGTGGGGGAGAAGACCGCGGCCAAGTGGGTGCGTGAGTACGGCTCGCTGGACGCGCTGGTCGACCAGGTCGACACCGTCAAGGGCAAGGTCGGGGAGAAGCTGCGCGACCACCTCTCCCAGGTGCTGCAGAACCGGCGGCTCACCGAACTGGACCGGCAGGTGCCCCTGGAGCTCGGCCCGGTCGACCTGGCCGTCCAGCCCTGGGACCGCAACGAGGTGCACACCCTCTTCGACAACCTGCAGTTCCGGGTGCTGCGCGACCGGCTGTTCGCCACCCTCTCCAGCGCCGAGCCGGAGGTGGACGGCGGCTTCGAGGTCACGGCCGACGAGGTGGCCCCCGGTGGGCTCGGCGACTGGCTGGCCGCGCACGCCCGCACCGGGCACACCGGCATCGTCTTCCGGGGTACGTGGGGCCGCGGCACCGGTGAGCTCGCCGGCCTGGCGCTGGCCGCGGCCGACGACCACGCGACCTTCGTCGACCTCACCGACCACGAGCAGGGCCCCGGCCTGGACGCCGCCGACGAGCAGGCGCTGGCCGACTGGCTGGCCGACCCGGCCGCACCCAAGGTGGTGCACGAGGTGAAGGGCCCGCTGCTGGCCGTCTGGGCGCGCGGGTGGGAGCTGCGCGGCCTCGTCAGCGACACCGCGCTCGCGGCCTACCTGGCCAACCCCGGTCAGCGGTCGTTCGACCTCGGCGACCTGGCCGTCCGCTACCTGCGCCGGGAGCTCAAGGACGCCGCCGCCCCGGAGGAGCAGCTGACCCTCGACGGACTGGGTCCCACCGAGGCCGACGTCGCCGCGGAGGCCGCGCACGCCGACGTGCTCAAGGCGGTCGCGGTCAACGACCTGTCCGACGCGCTGGAGCAGGTGCTCGGCCAGCGCGGCGGTGACCACCTGCTGGGCGAGATCGAGCTGCCGCTGACCCGGGTGCTCGCCGCGATGGAGCGGCGCGGCATCGCCGCGGACCTGGATTTCCTGCACGAGCTGCAGAAGGAGTTCGCCGCCGAGGTCACCGAGGCCGCGCAGGAGGCGTACGCGGTCATCGGCAAGGAGATCAACCTCGGCTCGCCGAAGCAGCTGCAGGCGGTGCTCTTCGACGAGCTGGGCCTGCCGAAGACCAAGAAGAACAAGACCGGTTACACCACCGATGCCGAGGCGCTCACCTCGTTGCTGGCCTCCACCGGTCACCCGTTCCTGGAGCACCTGCTCCGGCACCGCGACGTCACCCGGCTCCGCACCGTCATCGACGGGCTGATCCCGATGGTCGACGACGTCGGGCGGATCCACACCACCTACCAGCAGACGATCGCCGCCACCGGCCGGCTGTCCTCGACCGACCCCAACCTGCAGAACATCCCGATCCGCAGCGCCGAGGGGCGCCGGATCCGGCAGGCGTTCGTGGTCGGCCCGGGCTACGAGTCGCTGATGACCGCCGACTACAGCCAGATCGAGATGCGGATCATGGCCCACCTGTCCGAGGACGCCGGCCTGATCGAGGCCTTCACCTCCGGGGAGGACCTGCACTCCTTCGTCGCCTCCCGGGCGTTCGGCATCCCGATCGAGCAGGTCGACCCGGAGATGCGCCGCCGGATCAAGGCGATGAGCTACGGCCTGGCCTACGGGCTGAGCGCGTACGGCCTGGCCCAGCAGCTGCGGATCACCCCGGAGGAGGCGCGCACGCAGATGCACGCCTACTTCGAGCGGTTCGGCGGCATCCGCGACTACCTCGACGGCGTGGTCGACGACGCCCGGCAGACCGGTTACACCGAGACCACGCTGGGCCGCCGGCGCTACCTGCCCGACCTGACCAGCGACAACCGGCAGCGCCGGGAGATGGCCGAGCGGATGGCGCTGAACGCGCCCATCCAGGGGTCCGCCGCCGACGTCATCAAGGTCGCCATGCTGGGCGTGGAGCGGGCGATCGAGGCCGAGGGGCTGCGCTCGCGGATGCTGCTGCAGGTCCACGACGAACTCGTGCTCGAGGTGGCCCCGGGGGAGCGGGAGCAGCTGGAGGCCTTGGTGCGCCGGGAGATGGCGGGCGCTGCACAGCTCTCGGTGGCGCTGGAGGTCTCCGTGGGCGTCGGCGCCAGCTGGGACGCCGCCGCCCACTGACGAAGGACCCCGATGCCCCCCACGACTCGCGAGCTCGCCGCGGGTCCCTGCATCGGGGCCGGTGTCAGGTGTCGGTCGCGGCGAGGGGGAACTCGGCGACCAGGTGCCAGGAGTCGGGTTCCCGGGCGCCGGCGAAGAGGCTCACCCTGGTGACCCGCGACCGGATCGGCAGGTGGTCCCCGATCGCCTCCTTGACGGTGCGCAGGCCGGCCTCGTCGCCGAGGCGCCGCTCGGCGATCGACAGGTGCGGGCTGGGGTTCTTCCCGTGCGCGCCCCGGTAGGGCGGGTGGTCGGGGAACGCCGTCACCACCGCGGCGGTGAGCCGGCGGAACGGCTCCTCGTCGGCCGGGGCCAGCCACAGCACCTCCTCGCCGAAGCAGTCGGTGTGGTCCAGCACGCAGTCGAAGGCCGGCACCCCGGCGACGGCCCGGCTCAGCCCGGTCAGCACGCCGTCGTCGACCTGGTTCGGCGGCATGAAGGGGTAGACGACCGTGACGTGCGCCGGCACCCCCCAGGACGCCGACACGTCGAACTGCCGCCGGTGGTCGCCGACCACCGGGTCGGCCTCGGGCACCAGCACCAGCAGGGCCGTCTCGGCGGCGCCGTCCAGCGCGCGGTGCGCGGCGGCGTCCAGCGTCGGTCCCGCGGTGCCGTCCGGGGTCTGCGCCTGGTCGGTCAACTGCTCGGTCAGCTCGTCCATGCCGTCTCCTCCGGTCGGTCGGGCAGCTCGCAGACCAGCACGAGCGTGCCCGGGACGAGCGCGCCGCGCGCTGGGGACCACTGGCCCCACGTCTGCGTGCGGCCCGGTGCCCACTCTGGTTCCACCAGGTCCCGCAGCACCAGCCCTGCGGCCACGACCGCCCGGACCCAGTCACCCACGGTGCGGTGGTGCTCCACGTACACGGTCCGCCCCGCGTCGTCGGTCTCCACGTAGGGAGTGCGGTCGAAGTAGGAGGAGACGACCCGCAGGTCCGCCGGGTCGGGGGAGTCCGGCATCGCCCAGCGCATCGGGTGGTTCACCGAGGCGACGAACCGCCCACCCGGGCGGAGCACCCGGGCGACCTCGGCGAGCACGGCCTGCGCGTCCGCGACGAACGGCAGCCCGCCGAACGCCGAGCAGGCCAGGTCGACGCTGTCGGTGGTCAGCGGCAGCGCCCCGGCGTCGGCCTGCAGGAGCGGCACCGGCAGCCCGGTGGCCCGGTTCAGCTCCGCGGCCCGGGCGAGCATGCCCCCGGAGACGTCCAGCGCGATCGGGGAGGCGCCGGCGCGGTGCAGCCAGCGGGAGCAGGGCGCCGAGCCGCAGCCGATCTCGAGCACCCGGCGGCCGGTGACGTCGCCCAGCAGGTGCGCGTCGGCCTCCCGGAGCCCCTCGGGGCACCACAGGAAGTCCGCGTCGCCCAGGTCGGTGCCGTGCTCGGCGAGGTACGCGGGCGCGGCGGCGTCCCACCACCCCCGGTTGGCCCGGGCGGACTCGGCCTGGCCGACCGGGCGGCGGGTGACGTCACCGGCCGCGGGGTAGCCGTCCGCGGCCAGCGGGACGGGGGCGGGGGCGGGGTCCGGGGCGGGGTCCATGGCGCGCCGATCGTGACACGCCGGAGCGCGGCGCACCGGCCGGACCCGTGGTGGACCTGCCCAGCCGCCGTCCGTACCATGGGGAATTGCGCCAGAGGTCTGTGGTGTTGTCCTCCTCACCGGGAGGGCGTCTCCGTCGTCCCTCTCTCGTGAACACGCCCGCGACCAGCAGGTCGCGGTTCCCTGTCCCTACGCACCCCCCGTCCGGAGCACTCGACCACATGACCTCCACCCAGGTCCGTCCCGACAGCACCCCCCAGATCGCGGTCAACGACATCGGCACCGCCGAGGACTTCCTCGCCGCGATCGACCAGACCATCAAGTACTTCAACGACGGCGACATCGTCGAAGGCGTGATCGTCAAGGTCGACCGGGACGAGGTGCTGCTGGACATCGGCTACAAGACCGAGGGCGTCATCCCCTCGCGCGAGCTGTCCATCAAGCACGACGTCGACCCGACCGAGGTCGTCAACGTCGGCGACGAGGTGGAAGCCCTCGTCCTCCAGAAGGAGGACAAGGAAGGCCGCCTCATCCTGTCCAAGAAGCGCGCCCAGTACGAGCGCGCCTGGGGCACGATCGAGGCGAAGAAGGAAGCCGACGAGGTCGTCACCGGCACCGTCATCGAGGTCGTCAAGGGCGGCCTGATCCTCGACATCGGCCTGCGCGGGTTCCTCCCCGCCTCGCTGGTCGAGATGCGTCGCGTCCGCGACCTGCAGCCCTACGTGGGCCGCGAGCTCGAGGCCAAGATCATCGAGCTGGACAAGAACCGCAACAACGTGGTCCTGTCCCGCCGCCAGTGGCTGGAGCAGACCCAGTCCGAGGTGCGCAGCGAGTTCCTCAACAAGCTCGCCAAGGGCCAGGTCCGCACCGGCGTCGTCTCCTCGATCGTCAACTTCGGCGCGTTCGTCGACCTGGGCGGCGTGGACGGTCTGGTGCACGTCTCCGAGCTGTCCTGGAAGCACATCGACCACCCGTCCGAGGTCGTCGAGGTCGGCCAGGAGGTCACCGTCGAGGTCCTCGACGTCGACCTGGACCGTGAGCGGGTCTCGCTGTCGCTGAAGGCGACGCAGGAGGACCCGTGGCGTCAGTTCGCCCGGACCCACCAGATCGGCCAGGTCGTGCCCGGCAAGGTCACCAAGCTGGTGCCGTTCGGTGCGTTCGTCCGGGTCGACGAGGGCATCGAGGGCCTGGTCCACATCTCCGAGCTGGCCGAGCGTCACGTGGAGATCCCGGAGCAGGTCGTCCAGGTGGGCGACGAGATCCTGGTCAAGGTCATCGACATCGACCTGGACCGCCGCCGCATCTCGCTGTCGCTGAAGCAGGCCAACGAGGGCGTCGTCGGTGACGAGGACCAGTTCGACCCGGCCGCCTACGGCATGGCCGCGTCCTACGACGAGCAGGGCAACTACATCTACCCGGAGGGCTTCGACCCCGAGACCGGGGAGTGGCTCGAGGGCTACGACGAGGCCCGCGAGACGTGGGAGAAGCAGTACGCCGAGGCCCAGGCCCGGTTCGAGGCGCACCGCAAGCAGATCGCCGCGGCGAAGGAGGCCGACGCCGAGGCCGCTGCCGGGGGCAGCTACTCCAGCGCCGCCGAGCCCGAGGGCGACGCCGTCTCCACCAGTGGTGGCGGTGGCACCCTCGCCTCCGACGAGGCCCTGGCCGCGCTGCGCGCCAAGCTCGCCGGCGGGGAGTGACCTCGCAGCTCCGCTGAGCAGCACCTGGACAGTGCGCCGTCCACCCTCCGGGGTGGGCGGCGCACTGTCGTCCGTGCCCGACGCGATCGTCGCGGTGCCGTGTGTCCTGGCGTGCGGAGCGGGGGCCGGCAGGTCCAGTGGGGCCCGGAGGATCCCGCGGTCGAGCGACGGAGCGGCTCGGCGGCAGTCGGGTGCGGCACCCGGCGGCGGTGCGACCCGGAAGATCGGGATGACACGACGGCCCCGTCGACCGAGGTGGTCGACGGGGCCGTCATCGGTGGGCGTGCGGGCCGGTGTCCGGTCGTCCGTGACCGGATCAGCGCAAGGTCTGCCGTGACCTGGCTGCCGTGGGCCGCACGCCGCGCGAGCGCGGTGCCGCTCGGACGGGCAGGGGCCTCAGAGGCTGAGGATGATCGCGAACGCGGTGCGGGGGCGGCCGCCGGCGTTGGCCAGGAAGTCCCAGGTGTGACGGCCGGACGTGACGGTGGGCAGCAGAGCGCGCAGGAAGGACGACGTCCGGCGCTGCGGCAGCCGCTCGCGGACCCCGGGCAGGTCGGAGCAACGCACCCCGCCGGGGACGTCCATCCGGTGACGACCGCGGCGGGAGGTGCGGCGGGCCGACTGCGGGCCGTCGAGCGTGCTGCGGGACATGATCACTGCCTTTCTGCTGTGGCGGGGGAAGTCCACCGGAACGAAAGGTAAGTCCTGTGACTGCTGTGACTCGTGCGACGCGCCGATCGTCCGGTGCCGTGATCTCCCTGTGACCTCACCGTCACACCGCGCCCGGGCCTAAGGTCGCCGGTGTGCTGAGGATCGGGCTGACCGGTGGCATCGGATCGGGCAAGAGCACGGTGGCCGCCTTGCTGGCCGAGCGCGGGGCGCTCGTGGTGGACGCCGACCGGCTGGCCCGGGAGGTGGTGGCGCCGGGGACGGCGGGGCTGGCCGAGGTGGTGGCCGCCTTCGGCGACCGCGTGCTGGCCGCCGATGGCTCCCTCGACCGGCCGGCTCTGGCGGCGATCGTGTTCAGCGACCCTGAGGCGCGAGGCCGGCTCGACGGGATCGTCCACCCGCGGGTGCGTTCCCGGGCCGCTGAGCTGGTCGCTGCCGCGCCGGCGGACGCCGTGGTGGTCCAGGACGTCCCCCTGCTGGTCGAGACCGGCCAGGCCGGCTCCTACGACGTCGTGCTCGTCGTCGAGGCGCCGCTGGAGACCCGCGTGTCCCGGTTGGTCGGCCGGGGGCTCGGTGAGGACGACGCCCGGGCGCGGATCGCCAGCCAGGCCACCGACGAGCAGCGGCGTGCGGTCGCGGACGTGGTGCTGGTCAACGACGGGGATCGGGCGGCACTGGCCGACCAGGTCGCGCGCTTCTGGGCGGAGCGGGTGGCGCCGTCGCTGCGGTGAGCGCTCGGGGCCGATGAGTTCCCGGTGTCGACCGGGTCTGTGCTGCGTCCGCCCCGCCCGGTGCGGGCGCCCGGCCCGGCGACCCGAGAGGAAGCACCATGCCGCAGAAGATCGTCCCCAACCTGTGGTTCGACACCCAGGCCGTGGAGGCGGCCCACTACTACATCGACGTGCTCGGCGATGGGCGCATCCTCAGCACCGCCCGGTACCCGGAGGGGGCGCCCGGGCCGGCCGGCGAGGTGATGGCCGTCGAGTTCGAGGCCGCCGGCATGCGGCTGGTCGGGATCAACGGGGGGCCGCAGTTCCCGTTCACCGAGGCGGTCTCCCTGCAGGTGGACTGCGCCGACCAGGCAGAGGTCGACCGGCTCTGGGACCGGTTCGTCGGGGACGGGGGAGTGGAGGGCCAGTGCGGCTGGCTGCGGGACCGCTACGGGCTCAGCTGGCAGATCGTCCCCGAGGGCATGACCGAGCTGTTGGCCGACCCGGACCCCGCGCGGGCCCAGCGGGCCGTGCAGGCGATGCTCGGCATGGCCAAGCTGGACGTGGCCGTGCTGCGCGCTGCGGCCGACGGGGTGCCGGTCGGCTGATCGCGCTCGGTCCGTCTCGCGGAAACGCTCGCAGCTCGCGCCATCGGACGCGGACTCGGCATCGGACGCGAGATCGGGGGTCGAGACGCGGAGAGGCCCCAGGTCGATGACCTGGGGCCTCTCCGGCTGGTGGGCGATACTGGGATCGAACCAGTGACCTCTTCCGTGTCAGGGAAGCGCTCTACCGCTGAGCCAATCGCCCGTTCCGGCCCGCTGGCCGGATCCGCCTCCCCCGTCGACACACCACAGGGTGGCGCCGAGGTGGAGACGGGATTTGAACCCGTGTAGACGGCTTTGCAGGCCGTTGCCTCGCCTCTCGGCCACTCCACCGCACGCCGGGCGCCGGTCTACGACCAGCGCCCGGGAGTTCCGAGCGGACGACGGGATTCGAACCCGCGACCCTCACCTTGGCAAGGTGATGCTCTACCACTGAGCCACGTCCGCTTGCTCGTTGCGTACTGCGCTGTGCAACGGGAAGAACTCTAACCGATGCCCTCCAGGGCTCCAAACCCGGGGGGTACCCCGGGTGTCGCGGAGGGTGTCCGCCCAGGTCAGCGGCTCGTCGATCGCCGTCGGGGGGTCACAGGGCGGTCGGGTTGTCGGTGCCGCCGCGGAGCAGCTCGGACAGCTCCTCGTCGACCGACGTCGCGTCGCTCTCCGTGCCGACGGGCACCAGCAGCTCGCTCTCCCGCAGGAAGTCGCCCACGACGGTGGCGGACAGCTCGAACAGCGCCTCGCCCGAGGGAGCCCGCAGCTGCAGGAAGAGCACGTCCAGTCCGCCCCGGGCCGGCCACAGCCGGACGTCGCCGTCGCCGGCGGGGGCGGTGAGGCCGGCGCGCAGCAGCTCGCGGCTCAGCAGCCACTCGACGCCGTCGTCCTCCGGCTCGTCCAGGGACTCGTCCTCGGCCAGGTCGCCGGCGGGCAGCTCCTCGGCGAGGGCGTCGGCGAGGGCGTCGGCCGGGTCGGCCCCGCCGTCGCCGAACCGGATCCGCACGGCGAAGGGGTCGGTGGCGTCGTAGACCAGCGCGGCAGGGACGGCCGTCCAGGACTGCGGGCCGACCAGGTGGAGGGTCGTTCGAGCCGTGCAGCCGGACCTCGGGAAGCGCGCCATGTCCTTCACAACGACCAACGGTGGGGGAGGTGACGCCCTGCCGCGGCGTGTCGTGCCCCATCCGTCCCACCAGTCACATGCGCCTCACCCGCCCACCCGGACGGGTGGGCGGTGCCGATCGGTGGCCCGAACGGGCAGTGCCGGGCGGAGCCCCCGTGTGACCATGGGCTCGTGAGCCGACCGCTGCGCCACCCGGACGACGGCGCGGTCGGCCGTCAGCTGGTCGCACGGGTCGCCGCGGGCGACCGGACGGCGATCGACGACCTCTACGAGCGGTTCCGGCGGCCGGCGTTCGCCCTCGCGCGCCGGGTGGTCGCCGACGACGCGCTCGCCGAGGACGTGCTGCAGGAGGTCTTCCTCTCCGTCTGGCGGGACCCGGGCGCCTTCGACGCGAGCCGGGGCACGGTGGCCTCCTGGCTGCTGTCGACGGTCCACCACAAGGCGGTCGACGCCGTGCGGCGCGAGGAGTCCCACCGGCGCCGGCAGGCCCGGGCCGTGGACGAGCTCGCCCTGGCTGCGTCGGTCCCCGTCCCCGGCGAGGCGGCCGACCGGGTCGCCGCGACGGTGCCCACCGCTCTGCAGGCGCTGCCCGACGCGCAGCGCGAGGTCCTGGTGCTCGTCTGCTACGGCGGCTACACCCAGCGCGAGGTGGCCGTGCTCACCGGCGCGCCGGTGAGCACGGTGAAGAGCCGCTTGCTCGCCGGCGTGCGCGGGCTCAGGGACGCGCTGGGCGCCGGCGTGCCCGGTTCGACCCCCGCGGACGGGGCCGCGCGATGACCGTCCAGGGTGCACCGGGCCACGCCCCCGGCGATGACCACCGGGCGTGGGACGAGCTGGCGGTCGGGTGGGCGCTGCACGCCCTGGAGCCGGAGGACGAGAACCGGTTCGACGCCCACCTGCCCGGATGTGGGCGCTGTGCCCGGACGGTCGCCGGCACCGGGCAGGTGGTGGGGGCGCTCGCTGCCGACCTGTCCGACGCCGGGCACGTGACCGCCGAGCCCTCCGACGCGCTGCGGGACCGGCTGCGGGCCGCCGTGGAGGTGACCGGGCAGGTGCGCCGCCCCGTTCCGGCATCCGCCGGGCAGGCGGCACCCCCGGCCGGCCGGCCGGGAGCACCGGCTGCCCGGGCCGGCGGCGACGAGCTGGAGCTCGAGCTGGAGGCGCCGCGGCGCGGTGGCGAGCCCGACCTCCGGCCGGCGTGGCGGCGGGTGCTGCCCACCGCTCTCGCCGCGGCGGCCGTGGCGGCGCTGCTGGCACTGGGGGCGTGGAACGTCGTGCTGGCCGAGGACCGGGCCGCCGCCCGGGCGGCGGCCACCCAGCGGGCGGAGGTGCTCGACGAGCTGCTGGTGCCGGGCCGGGCGGCCATCGTCCCGCTCACCGGGGAGGACGGCCGGCAGATCGCCACCGTGGTCGTCCGGGAGGGGCAGGTGCAGGTGCTCACCACCGGGCTCGCGCCCAACGACCGGACCGACAGCACGTACGTCGCCTGGGGGGTGGCGGAGGGTTCCGCGGTGGCCATCGGGGAGTTCGACGTCGTTTCCCCACAGATGGAGCTGCGGACCGTAGGCTCTGCGGCGACCGGGCTGGACGAGTACGGCGAGTACGCCATCAGCTTCGAGCCCGGCCGGCAGGCTCCGTCGGAACCCACGGAGATCGTCGCGAACGGGCAGGTGACGAGCTGAGCGGTCAGGAGACGGTCGCGGCGCCGGGAGGGCACCTCCCGCGCCGTGTCGGCACGCCCGGTGGCGGGGACACGGTGGTCGACCAGGAGCAGCGGGAGCGCGTGGCCGAGCGCCGGGACCGGTTCGCCGGCGACGGCGTGCACAGCCTGCGCGAGCGGGTCGCGGACAGCGCGTGGCGCCGGCGGATCGCCGCTCGGCGGGCGTTCGACGCGCCCTACCGGGTGGGCGTGGGGCTCGTCGGTGGCCTGGTGGTCGCCGTGGGGATCGTCACCATCCCGCTGCCGGGGCCCGGCTGGCTGACCGTCATCGCCGGGCTGTTCGTGCTCGCCTCGGAGTTCACCTGGGCCGAGCGGCTGCTGCAGTTCACCCGCCGCCACGTGGGCCGCTGGACCGACTGGCTGGGCCGGCAGTCGCTGTGGGTGCGCCTGGCCGTCGCCGCGCTGACGGCGGCGTTCGTGGTCGCGGTGCTGGTCGTGACCCTGCACGTGATGGGCGTGCCGGACTGGGTCCCGGGGTGGGTGCCACTCTGGCGCTGAGCGTCTGGCAGAATCATCGACGTCCGGGCGATTGGCTCAGTGGTAGAGCGCTTCGTTCACACCGAAGAGGTCACTGGTTCGAACCCAGTATCGCCCACCGGATGCGGCCCCCGACCTGACCAGGTCGGGGGCCGTCGTCGTCCGGGGGGACGGGTGCGACGATGCCCGGGTGGACCTCCAGGACGAGCAGTTCGGGCCGGACGACCTGTTCCTCGCCCCGCCGTGGCCCGGTCCCGACCGCTACACGCTGCGCGCGGTCGCGGAGCTGGACGGGGCGCTCGGGGCGGGCGTGGTCGTGGACGCCGCCCACGCCGTGGTGTCCGACGGGGCGGCACGGGCGTTCGGCCCCGGCTGGCAGGCCTGGCTCGCCGAGGCGCTGGCCGCCGAGGGCGCGGCGGACCTGCGCGAGCTCGTCGCGGACGAGGAGCTCCTCGGCCGGGTGCTCGGCCACCTGCACGAGCGCATGCGGTCGGCCGCGGCGGAGGACGACGACGCGCCGCCGGCACCGGACCCCGACCTGGTCTGGACGGCGCACTCGCCCCGGCACACCCGGCAGCGGTTCCGCCGGGCCGGGCAGGTGCGCCGGAGGGCCGTGGCCATGGTCCAGCCGCGCCGTCGGGACGTCGCAGGGGAGCGGGCCCGCCGCAGCTGACGGCGCCGGCCGTCGATCGCGGGGACCATGGGAGCCGTGCAACCCGATCGCGCGGCCCGGCTGGCCGGGGCGCTGGTGCGCGACGGCGCCACCTGCATCTGGTGCGGGCGCGCCTTCGCCGGGCTGGTCCGCCCGACCACCGAGCACCTGGTGCCCCGGGTGAAGGGCGGCCCGTCGTGGGCGGAGAACGAGGTCGCCGCCTGCGGCCGGTGCAACGGCGCCCGCGGGCACGCCGGGCCGGTCGACTGGCTGGCGGAGTGCCGCCGGCGCGGCTGGGAGCCGGACGAGGAGCGGCTGGTCCGGGTCCTCAGCTCGCTCGCCGCAGCGATCGCCCGACGGGGCGGGCAGCGCCGGGCGCGCCCCTACCTGGACGCCCAGCTGCGCCGGCTGCGTCGCCAGGGGAGCGCCGCGTAGCGTCCCGGGCATGGGGAACGTCGTGGGCAGCGTGGGTCAGGTGTCGGTGTACCCGGTGAAGTCGCTGGCCGGCCGGACCGTCGCCGAGGCGGAGGTCGACGCGGCGGGGCTGCGGGGTGACCGCGCCTGGTCGGTGGTCGACGCCGACACCGGCGAGCGCGTCACGGTGAAGACCACGCCGCAGCTGCACGAGGTCGTCCCCACCGGGGACGCCGAGGCCGACACGATCACGCTGACCGAGGTGCTGGGTCGCCCCGTCCGCCTGGCGGCCTCGGCGGCCGGCCCGCAGGTCGACGCCGCCGCCGTGCACCTGGTGTCCCGGGAGGCGATCGACCGGGCCGAGGTCGGGGACGTCCCGGAGGGCTGCTCGGCCGACGACCCGCGGGCCAACCTGCTGCTGCACCTGCCCGCCGCCGACGAGCGGAGCTGGGTGGGTCGGCGCGTGCGCGTCGGTGAGGCGGTGCTCGACGTCGTCCGCACCCCGAAGCACTGCCTGGGCGTGTACGCCGAGGTGGTCACGCCCGGCCGGGTCGCCGCCGGCGACCCGGTGGAGCTGGTGGACTGACCTGCGCGTCGGTCCCGCGGGCGGGCCGGCCGTCGCTAGGGTCACGACCCGTGCGGAGCGGTCGTGGGGCGGTGGGGGCCGTGCTCGCCGTCCTGCTGGCCGGCTGCGGCGCGGACGACGCCGGGTCCCCGGCCGCCGGGTCCCCGGTGCCCAGCTCCCCGGCCCCGGTCGGCTCCTCCCCGGCACCCGAGCCGCCGGAGACGTTCACCCTGGTCGCCACCGGCGACGTGCTGGTGCACCAGGGGCGTGCCCTCACCCGCGGTGCGCAGCAGCCGGACGGCTCCTGGGACTTCTCCGCGGTCTTCGCGCCGGTGGCCCCGGTGCTGCAGGCCGCTGACCTGGCGATCTGCCACCTGGAGACCCCGGTCGCGCCGGCCGGGGGGCCGTACTCGGGCTACCCGTCGTTCGCGGTGCAACCGGAGATCGTCGACGCCCTGGCCGGCGCCGGGTACGACCTGTGCTCCACCGCCTCGAACCACTCGCTGGACGCCGGGTTCGCCGGGCTGGTCCGCACCCTGGACACCCTGGACGCCGCCGGCATCGCGCACACCGGCACGCACCGCACGGCGGGGGAGCCACCGACGATCGTGGACGCCGGGGGTGTCCGGGTCGGGCACGTGGCCACCACGTTCTCGCTGAACGGGGTGCCGCTGCCGGCCGACGCGCCCTTCGCCATCGACACCTTCGACCTGCCCGACGTCAGCGGGGTGCTCGCCGACGCGGCCGCCGCGCGGGCGGCGGGCGCGGAGGTCGTGGTGGCCAGCGTGCACTGCTGCGCGGAGTACGACTCCGCGCCGCTCCCGGCCCAGGAGGAGGCGGTGCGCACCCTGCTCGCCTCGCCCGACGTCGACCTGGTGCTCGGCCACCACGCGCACGTCGTCCAGCCCTTCGAGCGGATCGACGGGGAGTGGGTGGCCTACGGGCTGGGCAACCACCTCGCCGAGCACGCCACCCGCGGGCACGACACTGAGGACTCGGTGATCGCCCGGTTCACCTTCACCCGCGGCGACGACGGCCGGTTCACCGTCTCGCAGGCCGAGGCGGTGCCGGTGCGCATCGAGCTGGGCGCCGACGCGGTCACCCTGGTGCCGGCCGACCCGGTGAGCACCGCCCGGATCACCGCGGTCCTCGACGCCCGCGGCGCCGTCGCCGACGGCCTCCGGGTCGTCCCCGGGTGACCCGGCCGGGGCCGGTGGCGCACTAGTCTCAGGGTCCCGGCCGCCCGGCCGGACCGCGCCGACCCCCAGGAGCTCGAGTGTCCGCCCCGCCCTCCCCGACCGCCGCCACCCCGATCCGGGTCCCGGCCGGGACGACGGCGCTGCAGGCGCTCAAGGACGCCGGGGTCGCGCTGAAGGGTGCCGAGGCCGCCGTCGTCGTCCGGGACGTGGCCACCGGTGACCTCAAGGACCTGGCCTGGGCCCCGGAGACCGACGCCGAGGTGCAGCCGGTGGTGGCCGCCAGCCCCGAGGGGCGGGCGGTGATCCGGCACTCCGCCGCGCACGTGCTCGCGCAGGCGGTGCAGGACCTCTTCCCGGGCACCCGGCTGGGCATCGGCCCGCCGGTGGAGAACGGCTTCTACTACGACTTCGACCCCGAGCGGCCCTTCACCCCCGAGGACCTGCAGGCGCTGGAGAAGCGGATGCAGGCGATCGTCAAGCAGGGGCAGCACTTCAGCCGCCGGGAGATCGGTGACGACGAGGCCCGGGCCGAGCTGGCGCACGAGCCGTACAAGCTGGAGCTGATCGGCCTCAAGGGGGGCGCCGGCGACGAGGCCGCCGAGGGCGCGGACGTCGAGGTCGGCGGCGCGCAGCTGACCATGTACGACAACCTCGACCCGCGCACCGGCGAGCGGGTCTGGACCGACCTGTGCCGGGGCCCGCACCTGCCGCGCACCAGCAGCATCCCGGCGTTCTCCCTGACCCGCAGCGCCGCCGCCTACTGGCGGGGGAGCGAGCAGAACCCGCAGCTGCAGCGGGTCTACGGCACCGCCTGGGAGAGCAAGGACGCGCACAAGGCGTACCTGGAGCAGCTGGCCGAGGCCGAGCGCCGCGACCACCGGCGCCTGGGCGTCGAGCTCGACCTGTTCAGCTTCCCCGACGAGATCGGCTCCGGGCTCGTGGTCTTCCACCCCAAGGGCGGGGTGGTGAAGCGGGAGATGGAGGACTACGTCCGCCGTCGGCACATCGAGGAGGGGTTCGACTACGTCGGCACCCCGCACATCAGCAAGGGCGGGCTGTTCGAGACCTCCGGCCACCTGCCGTACTACGAGGACACCATGTTCCCGGCGATGGACCTGGAGAACTCGAAGTACTACCTCAAGGCCATGAACTGCCCGATGCACAACCTGATCTTCCGGTCGCGCGGGCGGTCCTACCGGGAGCTCCCGCTGCGCTTCTTCGAGTTCGGCTCGGTGTACCGCTACGAGAAGTCCGGCGTCGTGCACGGCCTGACCCGGGTGCGCGGGCTCACCCAGGACGACTCGCACAGCTACGTCACCCCCGAGCAGGCGCCGGGCGAGATCCGGCACCTGCTGGCCTTCGTGCTGGGGCTGCTGCGCGACTTCGGCCTGGACGACTACTACCTGGAGCTGTCCACCCGCGGGGAGTCCGACAAGTTCATCGGCTCCGACGAGGAGTGGGCCGTCGCCACCGCGGTGCTCGAGGACGCGGCGCGGGAGACCGGGCTGGAGCTGGTGCCCGACCCGGGCGGCGCGGCTTTCTACGGGCCGAAGATCTCGGTGCAGGCCCGGGACGCCATCGGCCGCACCTGGCAGATGTCGACCATCCAGTACGACTTCAACCAGCCCGCCCGGTTCGGCCTGGAGTTCAGCGCCGCCGACGGCACCCGGCAGCAGCCGGTGATGATCCACTCGGCGAAGTTCGGCTCGATCGAGCGGTTCTTCGGTGTGCTCACCGAGCACTACGCGGGCGCGTTCCCCGCCTGGCTGGCGCCGGTCCAGGTGGTCGGCATCCCGATCACCGACGAGCAGGTGCCCTACCTGACCGACGTGGCGCGGCAGCTGCGCGCCCGCGGCATCCGGGTGGAGGTCGACGACTCCGACGACCGGATGCAGAAGAAGATCCGCACCGCCAGCAAGCAGAAGGTGCCGTTCGTCCTCATCGCGGGCGCCACCGACGCGGAGGCGGGAGCGGTCTCCTTCCGCTACCGCGACGGCTCGCAGCGCAACGGGGTGCCGGTCGCCGAGGCCGTCGAGCAGGTGGTGGCCTGGGTCGCCGCCCGGGACAACAGCGACCCGTCGGCGGCCGAGCCTGCCGCCGAGCCGGCGGCTGCGGGATGAGCGACGCGCAGGAGGAGCTGAGGATCCCCGTCGTCAACGACGACGGAGGTCCCTCGGCCGGCTTCGAGCACCTCTGGACGCCGTACCGGATGGCCTACATCCGCGGGGAGAACAAGCCGGTCAGCGACGCGGCCGGCGACTGCCCGTTCGACCGGATCCCCGGCCTCCCCGACGAGGACGGCCTCGTCGTCGCCCGGGGGGAGACCGTCTACGCGGTGCTCAACCTGTACCCGTACAACGCCGGGCACCTGATGGTCGTCCCGTACCGGCACGTGCCCGACTACACCGACCTGACCGACGCCGAGGTCGCCGAGCTGGGCGCCTTCACCCAGACGGCGATGCGGGTGGTCCGGTCGGTCAGCGGCGCCCACGGGTTCAACGTGGGGATGAACCAGGGGGCGATCGCCGGCGCCGGCATCGCCGACCACCTGCACCAGCACGTCGTCCCGCGCTGGGGCGGGGACACCAACTTCATGCCGGTGATCGGGCTCACCCGCGTGCTGCCGCAGGTGCTCACCGAGACCCGCCGGCTGCTCGCCGAGGCCTGGCCCGCGGCCGGTCGTGCCGGAACGGGGGCCTGAGTGCTCGGGGTCAACCTGCGCCCGGCCGTCGCCCGGTTCTGGGCACCGGTGGTGCGCGGGCTGCTGCGGGCCGGGGTCACCGCCGACGCGGTCACCGCCACCGGCACGCTCGGCGCGGTCGCCGCCGCGGTCTTCCTCATCGGCAACGGCTGGCTGTTCTGGGGCGCGGCCACCGTCACCGTCTTCGTCCTGCTCGACATGCTCGACGGGGCGCTGGCCCGCGCCCGCGGCGGCGGGTCGGTGTTCGGCGCGGTGCTGGACTCCACCGGCGACCGCGCCGCCGACGCGGCCATCTTCGCCGGCCTGGCCTGGTGGTTCTCCGGCGCCGGGGACAACCGGCTGCTGGTGCTGCTCGCACTGGTCTGCCTGGTGCTCGGCATCCTCACCTCCTACGTCAAGGCGCGGGCCGAGGGGGTGGGCCTGAGCTGCGACGTCGGCGTCGTCGAGCGCACCGAGCGGCTGATCCTGGTGCTGGTCGGCACCGGCTTCACCGGTCTGGGGATCCCGTACGCGGTGCACGTGGCGCTCTGGGTCCTGCTCGTCGGCAGTGCGGTCACCGTGGCCCAGCGGTTCGCCGAGGTGCACCGCCAGTCCCGCGGTCGGCCCCTGCCGGCGGCTCCCCGCCCGGCGCAGGGCCCGACGTCGGCCGCCGACCCCGCGCCGTGAGCCCCGGTCGCCGACCGGGTGCCCTGCGCCCCGACCGCGTGGCCACCCTGCGCGAACGGCTGACCGACGGCGGGTACGCGGCGGGCTGGCGCGCCGTCCGGCTGCTGCCCGCGCCGGTGGCCTCGGCGGCGTTCGGCGCCGGCGGGTCCTGGGCCGCCGCCCGGAACGGGCGGGGGGTGCGCCAGCTGCGCGCCAACCTGCGGGTCGTCACCGGGCTGGACGGAGCCGAGCTAGACGAACTCACCCGCCGGGCGATGCGCTCGTACGCCCGGTACTGGCAGGAGGCCTTCCGGTTGCCGGCCATGGGCACCACGCAGGTGCTCGCCGGGGCCACCATGGTCGGGCGGGAACACCTGGAGCGGGTGGGCGCCGACGGCCGGGGTGTGGTCGTCGCCCTGCCGCACAGCGGCAACTGGGACGTGGCCGGCGTGTGGCTGATCGACTGGCTGGGCGGCCCCTTCGTCACGGTGGCCGAGCGGCTGCGGCCGGAGTCGCTCTACCGGCGGTTCGTCGACTACCGGGAGGGGCTGGGCATGCGGATCCTGCCGCTCACCGGCGGCGAGCGGCCGGCGTCGGCGGTGCTGCGCGAGTGGCTGTCCGCCGGCGGCACCACCTGCCTGCTGGTCGATCGCGACCTCTCCGGCGACGGCGTGCCGGTCGACTTCTTCGGCCGGCCCACCACCATGCCCGGCGGTCCGGCGCTGCTCGCGGCGCAGACGGGTGCCGCCCTGCTCCCGGCCGTCTGCCAGTTCGACGGCGCCGGCTGGCGCTTCGTGGTCCACCCCGAGGTGCCGGTCGCGGGCCCGGGCCGACTGCGCGACCGGGTGGGCGCCGCCATGCAGCAGGTCGCCACCGCGTTCGCCACCACGATCGCCGAACGGCCCGAGGACTGGCACGTGCTCGGACGAATCTGGCCCGACGTCGGTCCCGACCCGGTCGCCCCCGGGGGTCGCTGATGCGCGTCGGCCTCGTGTGCCCCTACTCGTGGGACGTCCCGGGCGGCGTCCAGTACCACGTGCGCGACCTCGCCGAGACGCTGCGCCGGTTGGGGCACCACGTCGAGGTGCTCACCCCCGCCGAGCACGAGGAGAACCTGCCGGCCGAGCACGTGACCTGGGCCGGACGGGCGGTGCCGGTGCCGTACAACGGCTCGATGGCCAGCGTGTCCTTCGGGCTCGTCTCCGCGGCCCGGGCCCGCCGCTGGCTGCGCGAGGGGCACTTCGACGTCGTCCACGTGCACGAGCCGGCCTCGGTCTCGTTGTCGCTGCTCGTGTGCATCATCGCCCAGGGGCCGATCGTGGCGACGTTCCACGCGGCGACCACGCGGTCCAAGGTGCTGGCGGCGCTCGGGCCGTGGGCCCGGCCCTGGCTGGAGAAGGTCGACGGCCGGATCGCGGTGTCCGACTTCGCCCGCCGCGTCCAGGTCGAGCACCTGGGCGGCGATGCCGTGGTCATCCCCAACGGCGTGCACGTGCCGGCCTTCGCCGAGGGGCCCTCGCTGCCCGGTCACCGGCGAGGGGAGGACGGCCCCACGATCGGCTTCCTGGGGCGCTACGACGAGCCCCGCAAGGGGCTGCCGGTGCTGCTGGCGGCGATGCGGACGGTGGTGGCGACCCATCCCGGCGCCCGGCTGCTGATCGCCGGCCGCGGCGACCCCGACGAGCTCACCGAGCTGGTGGGGGACGACCTCCGCCCGCACGTCACGCTGCTCGGGGAGGTCGACGAGCCGGCCAAGGCGGCGTTCCTCCGGTCGATCGACGTCTACTGCGCGCCGAACCTCATGGGCGAGTCCTTCGGCGTCATCCTGCTCGAGGCCATGGCCGCCGGGGCCCCGGTCGTCGCCAGCGACCTGGACGCCTTCGCCCGGGTGCTCGGCGACGGGGCCGCCGGGGTGCTGGTCCGCCGCGGCGACTCCGCCGCGCTGGCCGCGGCGCTGAGCGGGCTGCTGGCCGACCCGGTGCGCCGCGACGCCCTGGTCGAGGCCGGCCGGCAGGTCGTCGCCGGCTACGACTGGTCGGTCGTCGCCCGCCGGATCCTCGCCGTCTACGAGACGGTCGCACCCCCCGGCGGGGCCGCGGTCACCGCCTCCACCGAGGACGACGCCGCCCTGCTCGGGCACGTCGCCGGCGACCTGGGTGAGCGCGTCGCGCCGCCGTGGCCCTTCCGCCGCCGGGTCCGCCGCTAGCCTGAGGTCCCATGACCACCGCCACCGAGCTCCTGCTCGCCGTCGCCGTGCTGGCGGTGCTCGCGCTGGCCTGGGCGGCCTGGACGCTGACCCGGCTGCGGCGGCTGGCCGGGCGGGTCCGCCGGGCGCGCGAGGTGCTCGACGCCGCGCTGCTGCGGCGGGCGGAGCTGGCCGCGGCGCTGGCCCGCGAGCGGGCCGACGAGCTCGGACCCGAACTGGCCGCCGCGCTGGCCAGGGCGGCGGCCGGGGCACGTGCCCCCACGGCGGGTGACCGCGAGGCCGCGGAGAACCGGCTGGGCGCGCTGCTCCGCCGGGTGCCGCCGGCGCTCCGCCCACCGGAGCTGCAGGACACCGGGATGCGGGTCGGGCTGGCCCGCCGCTTCTACAACGACGCCGTGCGCGACACCCTGGTGCTGCGCCGCGGCCGGCCGGCCCGGGTGATGCGGCTGCACGCCGGCCGGCCGCTGCCGCGGTACTTCGACATCGACGACGGCCTGGACGCGGTGCTCACCGGTCCCCCCGCCGGGGTGGCCTCCGGTGCCGGGCGGGCCTCCGGCTGACCCGCCGTACGCTGGGCCGTCCGCGCGCGACGACCTGGAAGGCCACACCGTGTCCCTGACCGACCCCCAGCACCAGCCCGGCACCGGCACCGACCGGGTCAAGCGCGGCATGGCCGAGCAGCTCAAGGGCGGCGTCATCATGGACGTCGTCACCCCCGACCAGGCGAGGATCGCCGAGGACGCCGGCGCCGTCGCCGTCATGGCGCTCGAGCGGGTGCCCGCCGACATCCGCGCCCAGGGCGGCATCGCGCGGATGAGCGACCCGGACATGGTCCAGGGGATCATCGACGCGGTCTCCATCCCGGTGATGGCCAAGGCGCGGATCGGGCACTTCGTGGAGGCGCAGGTGCTGCAGAGCCTCGGCGTCGACTACATCGACGAGTCCGAGGTGCTCACACCCGCCGACGAGGCGCACCACATCGACAAGCACGCGTTCACCGTGCCGTTCGTGTGCGGCGCCACCGACCTCGGTGAGGCGCTGCGCCGCATCGCCGAGGGCGCGGCGATGATCCGCTCGAAGGGCGAGGCCGGCACCGGCAACGTCGTGGAGGCCACCCGGCACATGCGTGCGCTGCGCGCCGGGATCAAGCGGCTGGGCACGCTGGACGACACCGAGCTGTTCGTCGCGGCCAAGGAGCTGCGCGCCCCCCACGACCTCGTCGTCGAGGTCGCCCGCACCGGGAAGCTGCCGGTCGTCCTGTTCACCGCCGGCGGCATCGCCACCCCCGCCGACGCGGCGATGATGATGCAGCTGGGCGCCGAGGGCGTCTTCGTCGGCTCGGGCATCTTCAAGTCCGGCGACCCGGCGCAGCGCGCGGCAGCGATCGTCCAGGCCACCACGTTCGCCGACGACCCCGACGTCATCGCCAAGGTCTCCCGCGGGCTGGGCGAGCCGATGGTCGGCATCAACGTGAGCACGCTGCCGGAGTCCGAGCGGTACTCCACCCGCGGCTGGTGAGCGCGCCGGTCATCGGTGTGCTCGCCCTGCAGGGCGACGTCCGGGAGCACCTGGTGGCGCTGACCGCCGCCGGCGCCCGGGCGGTGACGGTCCGCCGCCCCGAGGAGCTGGCCGCGGTCGACGGGCTGGTGCTGCCCGGCGGCGAGTCGACCACGATGGCGAACCTCGCCCAGCGGTTCGGGCTGCTCCAGCCGCTGCGGGACGCCGTCCGGGCCGGGCTGCCCGCCTACGGCTCCTGCGCCGGGATGATCCTCCTCGCCGACCGGGTGCTGGACGCCCCGGCGGGCCAGCAGACCATCGGCGGGCTGGACGTCACGGTCCGGCGCAACGCCTTCGGCCGGCAGGTCGACTCCTTCGAGGACGAGGTGCAGATCGCCGGCGTCGACGGGGGCCCCGTGCACGCCGTCTTCATCCGCGCGCCGTGGGTCGAGCAGGCCGCCGACGGCGTCGAGGTCCTCGGCCGGGTCGTGGGCGGCCCGGCCGACGGTAAGATCGTCGCCGTCCGCCAGGGATCCCTGGTGGCCACCAGCTTCCACCCCGAGCTCACCGGTGACATCCGGGTGCACGCGTCCTTCGTGGAACTGGTGCGGGCAGCCCGTGCCCGGGACCAGCGTTCCGACGGCGCCATCGCAGGCGTCGGCAGTGGAGGGGGTAAGTCGTGAGCGGCCATTCCAAGTGGGCGACGACCAAGCACAAGAAGGCCGGGATCGACGCCAAGCGCGGCAAGCTCTTCGCCAAGCTGATCAAGAACATCGAGGTGGCCGCCCGAACCGGCGGCGGTGACCCGGCGGGCAACCCGACGCTGTTCGACGCCATCCAGAAGGCGAAGAAGAGCTCGGTGCCCAACGACAACATCGACCGCGCGGTCAAGCGCGGTTCGGGTGCCGAGGCCGGCGGCGTCGACTACCAGGGCATCACCTACGAGGGCTACGCGGCGGCCGGGGTCGCCGTCCTGATCGAGTGCCTCACCGACAACAAGAACCGGTCGGCGATGGAGGTGCGCACCGCGATGACCCGCAACGGCGGCACCATGGCCGACCCGGGCTCGGTGTCCTACCTGTTCTCCCGCAAGGGCGTGGTCGTGGTGCCGGCCGCCGGCCACACCGAGGACGACGTGCTGCTGGCCGTGCTGGACGCCGGGGCCGAGGAGGTCCGCGACCTGGGCGACACCTTCGAGGTGGTCAGCGAGCCCGGTGACATGGTCGCCGTCCGCACCGCGCTGCAGGAGGCCGGCATCGAGTACGACTCCGCCGACATGGGTTTCGTGCCCAGCGTCCAGGTGGAGCTCGACGTCGAGGGCGCGGCCAAGGTGTTCAAGCTGATCGACGCCCTCGAGGACCTCGACGACGTGCAGAACGTCTACGCGAACTACGCCGTCTCCGACGAGGTCATGGAGCAGGTCACCGCCGACGCTTAGGCCCCTGCGCAGGATCCGGCCGCGAGCTCGCGAGGGGCTGGGGGCGCGGGGGTCCTTCCGCCCGCTGCCCCCCGCCACTCGCAGGCTCGCGGCGGGGCCCTGCAGCGGGGCCGACGGCTGGGTGCGTGTCGTGCCCGGGTCGCGTCCGGTTCCCCGGTTAGCGTTCCCATCGAACAGGTGTTCGTGCGATGGTGGGGGAGTGGGCATGCGCGTGCTCGGCATCGACCCGGGGCTCACCCGCTGCGGGTGGGGCGTGGTCGAGGGGCGGCCCGGTGCACGGCCGGTCTCCCTGGGGGTCGGCGTCGTGCGCACGTCCCCCGACCTGGACCTGGAACTCCGGCTGCTGGAGGTGCACACCGCCGTGACCGCGCTGCTGCGTGAGTACCGGCCCACGGCCGTGGCCATCGAGCGGGTCTTCACCCAGAACAACAAGGGGACGGCGACCGGAACCGCCCAGGCCGCCGGGGTCGCCGCCCTCGCCGCCGCCCAGGCCGACCTCCCCGTCGCCTGGCACACGCCCAGCGAGGTCAAGGCCGCCATCTCCGGCAACGGCCGCGCCGACAAGGAGCAGGTCACCCTCATGGTCACCCGGGTGCTCGGGCTGGCCAGCCCGCCCAAGCCGGCCGACGCCGCCGATGCGCTGGCGCTGGCGATCTGCCACACCTGGCGCGCCCCCGCTCAGCACCGGCTGCGCACCGCGGCGCTCGCCGGGGGCATCGGCGCGCCGCTGCCCGGCGCCCGCACCGTGCCGCGCTGGACGGGGGTGTCGGCCCGATGATCGCCTCGGTCAACGGCCGGGTGGCGGCCGTCTCGCCCGACGGCGCGGTCGTCGAGGTGGGCGGGGTCGGGCTCTCGGTGCAGTGCACCCCGGGCACGATCGCGCGGCTGCAGGTGGGGGAGCAGGCGCGGCTGTCGACCAGCCTCGTCGTCCGGGAGGACTCGCTCACCCTCTACGGCTTCGCCGACGACGACGAGCGCCAGCTGTTCGAGCTGCTGCAGACCGCCAACGGCGTCGGTCCCCGGCTGGCCCAGGCGGTGCTGGCCATCCACCCGCCCCGGGAGGTGCGCCGGGCCGTGTCGATGGGTGACCTCAAGGCGCTGATGCAGGTGCCGGGCATCGGCAAGAAGGGCGCCGAGCGGCTGGTGCTGGAGCTGCGCGACCGCCTGGGCGCGACCACCGTCGACACCCAGCTCGACGGTGGCCCGCTGCCCGCCGGGCTGGCCCCGGTCACGCCGGTCGCGCCGTGGCGCGACCAGCTCACCGCCGCGCTGGTGGGGCTGGGCTGGTCCAGCCGCGAGGCGGAGACGGCGCTGGCCGCGCTGGAGCCGGTCGCCGAGGAGCAGCAGGCCGCCGGCGGGGTGCAGGTGGCGGTGCTGCTGCGGCAGGCGCTGCAGCTCCTGGGCCGCTCGTGACCTCGCCGTTCGACCGGTCGCTGACCGGGGAGGCCGCCGAGGGGTACGGCCGGGACTTCTCGGTGGAAGCGTCCGCTGGTGACGAGGAACGCGTCGTCGAGTCGGCGCTGCGTCCGCACTCGCTGGCCGACTTCATCGGCCAGCCGAAGGTGGCCCGCCAGCTCGACCTGGTGCTGGAGGGCGCCAAGCGCCGCGGCCGCCCGCCGGACCACGTGCTGCTGTCCGGCCCGCCCGGACTGGGCAAGACCAGTCTCGCGCTCATCATCGGCTCAGAACTCGGCACGGCGGTGAAGATCACCAGCGGCCCGGCGATCGAGCGGTCGGGTGACCTGGCCGCGATGCTGTCCAACCTCGGCTCCGGTGACGTGCTGTTCATCGACGAGATCCACCGCATCGCCCGCCCGGCCGAGGAACTGCTGTACATGGCGATGGAGGACTTCCGGGTCGACGTCGTCGTCGGCAAGGGGCCCGGCGCGACCGCCATCCCGCTGGAGATCAACCCGTTCACCCTGGTGGGCGCCACCACCCGCGCCGGCCTGCTCACCGGCCCGCTGCGCGACCGGTTCGGCTTCGTCGGGCAGATGGAGTTCTACGAGACGGCCGACCTGCAGCGGGTCCTCGCCCGCAGCGCCGACCTGCTCGGGGTCGAGCTCACCGACGACGGCTCAGCGGAGATCGCCGGGCGCTCGCGGGGCACGCCGCGGATCGCCAACCGGCTGCTGCGCCGGGTCCGGGACTTCGCCGAGGTGCGCGCCGACGGCCGGATCACCCGCGACGTCGCCCGGTCGGCACTGGCCCTCTACGACGTCGACGAGCTCGGCCTGGACCGGCTGGACCGGGCGGTACTCGATGCGCTGGTGACCAAGTTCGGCGGCGGCCCCGTCGGGGTGGCCACCCTGGCGGTCGCCGTGGGGGAGGAGCCGCACACCGTCGAGGAGGTCTGCGAGCCCTTCCTGGTGCGTGCCGGACTGCTGGCCCGCACGCCCCGCGGACGGGTGGCCACCGAGGCGGCCTTCTCCCACCTGGGGCACCCGCTGCCGCGTGGGGGCCTTGCGCTGCACGGGGGTGCTGCGCCCGCTGGGGGCACAGGTGACCCGCCGCTGGACGGGGCGTCGTCACAGACCCTCTTCGACGCCTAGACTCCTCGGCGCTGGCGCGCAACCCGGACCAGCCGGGCGACGCGCCTCGCCCCGGGGCCACTCCGCGCGGGTGGGAGTGCGCCGGCGCCGATGTACCCGAGCGGCCCTCTCGGGCCGCACCGACCGCGCGACCTGCCGCGGTAGAGAGGCTCACCAGTCGTGGAACAGCTCTTCCCGTTCGTCCTGCTCGCCCTCGCGTTCGTCCTGCTGATCGTGCTGCCGGCCCGGCAGCGCAAGAAGATGCAGGCCAACGCGCAGGCCCTGCAGGAGTCGCTGACGGTCGGCACGCCGGTCATGCTGACCAGCGGCATCCACGGCACGGTCGCCGGCCTCGGTGAGGGGACCATCGACCTCGAGGTCGCCCCCGGCGTCGTCGTCACCGTCGCGCGCCCCGCGGTGATGGAGGTCCGCACGCCGGCCGCTCCGGCCGACGGTGCCCCGAACAGCTCCGGCGGGACGGTCGACGGCGACGGCGACCCCACCGACCGCACCCGCTGACCCCGGCCCATGGCTGCCCGCCAGCTCCCTGCGCGCCGCTACTTCGCGGCCTTCCTGCTGATCGTCGCGGGGCTGTACGCGCTGGTCTTCCTCACCGGTGACCAGCGCACGCCCCAGCTCGGCCTGGACCTCCAGGGCGGCACCACCGTCACCCTCACCGCGCGCACGCCCGGCGGCGAGGCCCCGGCCCGCGAGGACCTCGAGCTCGCCCGGCGCATCATCGAGCAGCGCGTCAACGGCCTGGGCGTCGCCGAGGCCGAGGTGGTGACCGAGGGCGACAGCAACATCGTCATCTCGGTGCCCGGTGACGACGGCGAGCGCGCCCGTGAACTGGGCACGACCGCGCAGCTGCGCTTCCGCCCGGTGCTGCAGGCCGAGCCGGTCATGCCGCCCGCCGAGGACGCCGCGCCGACGGAGGAACCGGCCGAGGAGCCGGCTCCCGAGGAGGGCGCCGCGCCGGTCACGCAGGAGGAGGCGGCCGCGGAGTTCGCCACCCTCACCTGCGACGAGCAGACCACCGACGTCAACCGGCCCGAGGACCACGTCGCCGCATGCGGCGAGGACGGCCAGGTCAAGTACCTGCTGGGCCCGTCGGTCCTCGAGGGCACCGACGTCACCGACGCCACGGCCGGCACCCGCGCGGGCACCGGGGAGTGGATCGTCGACCTGTCGCTGAACAACTCCGGCGCCGACGCGTGGGCCAGCTACACGACCGCCAACGTGGGCAACAGCGTCGCGATCACCCTGGACGGCCGGGTCGTCTCCGCGCCGACGATCAACAGCGCGATCGTCGGCGGCAGCACCGAGATCTCCGGCAACTTCACCCAGGCCGAGGCGACCGAGCTCGCCAACCAGCTGAAGTACGGCGCGCTGCCGCTGACCTTCGAGCAGGCGACCGCGCAGTCGATCTCCACCGAGCTGGGGGAGGAGCAGCTGCGCGCCGGCCTCATCGCCGGCGGCATCGGCGTCGCCCTGGTGTTCGTGTACGCGCTGCTCTACTACCGCCTGCTCGGGCTGGTAATGATCGCCAGCCTGGTGCTGTCGGCGGTCGTCGTCTACGGCTGCCTGGTGCTGCTCAGCCGCGAACTGGGCCTGGCGCTCAGCCTGGCCGGCATCGCCGGGTTCATCGTCTCGATCGGCATCACCGCCGACTCGTTCGTCGTGTACTTCGAGCGCCTCAAGGACGAGGTGCGCGAGGGGCGTTCCCTGCGCAGCGCCGTGCCCCGCGCCTGGGTGCGCGCCCGCCGCACCATCCTGTCCGCCGACGCGGTCAGCTTCCTGGCCGCGGCGATCCTCTACTGGCTGGCCATCGGTGACGTGAAGGGCTTCGCCTTCACCCTGGGCCTGTCGACCGTCCTCGACCTCGTCGTGGTCTTCCTCTTCACCCACCCGCTGATGGCGGTGCTGAGCCGGGTCAGGTCCTTCGGCTCCAACCGCTTCTCCGGTCTGGGCCAGGTCGACCGCGGACGCCGGACCGCGCCGGCGATGGCGCGCGAACCCGAGCTGGTCGGCGCCGGCAGCAGCACGAACGGGAGCACGCGATGACCACCCCACGGGACGACGCCGACCAGGCACCGGTGCCCGTCGGCTCCGCCGCCGACGAGTCCGTCGACGAGTCCGCGGTGGCCACCGAGGCGACCGAGGAGAGCGTCGGGGACCGGGCGCTCGCCGACGCCGGCCTGCCCGCGGAGGGCGGCGCCGCGGCCCGCCCGCACCGGGCGTCGCTGGCCCACCGGCTCTACAACGGCGAGGCCGGTCTGGCCGTCGTCGCCAAGCGCCGGTTCTGGTTCCGGGTCACCGCCGTCGTCGTGCTCCTGTGCGCGCTGGCCATGCTGGTCCGCGGCTTCAACTTCAGCATCGAGTTCGCCGGGGGCAGCAGCCTGCGGGTGCCGGCCACCAGCGAGCAGCTCGCGGACGTCCGCGAGGCCGCCGAGGGAGCCGGGGCCGAGGTGGCCAGCGCCCAGGTGGTGGGCGGTGACTCCGTCCTGCTCCGCACTAGCGAGCTGGACAACGACACCGAGCGCGCCGTCGTCGACGCCGTCGCCGAGGCTGCCGGCGTCGAACCGGCCGCGGTCAGCCCGCAGTCGGTGAGCGCCGACTGGGGCAGCGACGTCACCAACCAGGCGCTCATCGCGCTCGCGGTGTTCCTGGTCGCCGTCGTCGCCTTCCTCGCGGTGCGGTTCCAGCCCAAGATGGCCGTCGCGGCGATCGTCGCGCTGCTGCACGACATCCTCGTCACCGCGGGCGTCTACGCGTTGGTCGGCTTCGAGGTCTCGCCGTCCACGGTGATCGGTCTGCTCACCATCCTCGGGTTCTCCCTCTACGACACCGTCGTCGTCTTCGACAAGGTCGACGAGAACGTCAAGGACCTGAGCAAGAGCAGCCGGTCGACCTTCACCGAGGCCTCGGACCTGGCGGTCAACCAGACGCTGATGCGCTCGATCAACACCTCGGTCATCGCGCTGCTGCCGGTCGCCGGGCTGCTCTTCGTCGGCGCCGGGCTGCTCGGTGCCGGCACCCTCAAGGACCTCGCGCTGGTGCTGTTCGTCGGCCTGGCGGCCGGTACCTACAGCTCGATCTTCCTGGCCACCCCGGTGCTCGCCGAGCTCAAGGAACGGGAGCCCGAGCAGCAGGCGCTGCGCAAGCGGGTGCTCGCCCGCCGGGCGGCCGAGGCGCGCAGCGCTGGCCAGCCGGCCGGGCCGGTCGCCAGCGCCCGCCGTGGCGGGGCGACCCGGCGGTCGTCGGTGGCCGTCGCGGAGCGGCCGGGGACCGAGCGGCCGGGGACCGAGCGGTTGGGGACGGGGCGCACGGAGACCCTGCCGGGCCGGCCGGTGGCCGACGTGCAGGTGGAGTCGCCGTCCTCGGTGCAGGCCGCCCCGCGGCAGCCGGGTACCGGCCGCGGTGGCGCGACGGCCCCGCGTCCGGGGCAGCGCCCGGCGGGCAAGAAGCGCCGGTGACCGCCGGACCTGCCCAGACGCCCGCCGGGACGCAGCTGCCGATCGACGAGCTGGTCGCGTCGGTCGCGGTCACCATCCCGGACTTCCCCGAGCCCGGGGTGCTGTTCCGCGACCTGACGCCGGTGTTCGCCGATGCGGAGGCCTTCCGCAGGGTCGTCGACGCGCTGGCCGAGCCGGCCGGGGTGGACCCGCGGGCGGCGGCGCTCGGCGGCGACGGCTCCGAAGGGGCCCCGGACCCGGGCTTCGACGTCGTCGCCGGAGTCGAGGCGCGCGGCTTCCTGCTGGCCGCCGCCGTCGCGGTGCGCACCGGTACCGGGGTGGTCCCGATCCGCAAAGCCGGGAAGCTGCCGCGCGAGCGGGTGTCGGCCGACTACGCCCTGGAGTACGGCACCGCGACCCTCGAGTTGCACACCGACTCGATCCGCCCCGGCCAGCGTGTGCTGCTGGTGGACGACGTGCTGGCCACCGGCGGCACGCTGGGGGCGGCCGTCAGCCTGCTGGAGCAGCTGGGGGGTGTGGTCACCGCGGTCTCGGTGGTGATCGAGCTGGGGGTCCTGGGCGGGCGCCAGCGCATCGCGCCGCACCCGGTGCACTCGCTCTGGACGACCTGAGCCGTCGGCGGCGGATGACATGATCGGCGGGTGAGCCCAGCAGCTGAGGAGTCCGCGACCCGGTTCCGCTCCGTCTACCGGCACGGCTTCGCCCGGGTCGCGGCGGTCACCCTGCCGGTGACGATCGCCGACCCGGCGGCCAACGCCGTCGCCGTGCTGGCGCAGGCCCGGGAGTGCTCGGCCGAGGGCGTCGCCGTCGCGGTGTTCCCGGAGCTGTGCCTGTCCGGCTACTCGATCGAGGACCTGCTCCTGCAGGACCCGCTGCTGGACGCGGTGGAGGCGGCCATCGCCGACGTCGTCGCCGGATCGGCCGAGTTGACCCCGGTGCTGGTGGTCGGGGCTCCGCTGCGCCACCGCAACCGGGTCTACAACACCGCCGTCGTCGTCCACCGTGGCCGGGTGCTGGGCGTGGTGCCGAAGTCCTACCTCCCCACCTACCGGGAGTTCTACGAGGGCCGCCAGCTCGCTTCCGGGGTCGACGCCGCCGGTGAGGTGCACACGGTCGCCGGGCAGCCGGTGCCCTTCGGCCCGGACCTGCTGTTCGACGCCGTCGACGTGCCCGGCCTGGTGCTCGCGGTGGAGATCTGCGAGGACATGTGGGTCCCGGTCCAGCCCAGCGCCGAGGCGGCCCTGGCCGGGGCCACCGTGCTGGCCAACCTCTCCGGCAGCCCGATCACCGTCGGGCGGGCCGACCAGCGGGCCACCCTCGCGCAGGCGACGTCCATCCGCTGCCTGGCCGCCTACGTGTACGCGGCCGCCGGGCAGGGCGAGTCGACCACCGACCTGTCCTGGGACGGGCAGACCATGGTCTGGGAGAACGGTGTCCTGCTCGCCGAGTCCGACCGGTTCCCCGACGGGCCGCGCCGGTCGGTCGCCGACGTCGACCTGGACGTGCTGCGCGCCGAGCGGGCCCGGATGGGCACCTTCGACGACAACCGGCGGGCGCTGGCCGGGCGGCTGCACCACCGGCGGGTGGAGTTCCGGCTCCAGCCCCCGACGGGCGACCTGGGCCTGCGCCGCCGGCTGGACCGCTTCCCGTTCGTGCCGGCCGACCCCGAGCGGCTGGCCCAGGACTGCTACGAGGCCTACAACATCCAGGTCGTCGGCCTGGAGCGGCGGCTGGCGTCGATCGGCTGGCCGAAGGTGGTCATCGGCGTCTCCGGCGGGCTGGACTCCACGCACGCGCTGATCGTCGCCGCCCAGGCGATGGACCGGTCCGGCCGCCCGCGCAGCGACGTCCTGGCGTTCACCATGCCCGGCTTCGCGACCGGGGACGAGAGCAAGGCCAACGCCGTCGCCCTCGCCCGGGCGCTGGGGGTGACGTTCGAGGAGATCGACATCCGCCCGGCGGCCACCCGGCTGCTGACCGACATGGGCCACCCCGCCGGCCGCGGCGAGCCGGTCTACGACGTGACCTTCGAGAACGTCCAGGCCGGCCTGCGCACCGACTACCTGTTCCGGCTGGCCAACCAGCGCGGCGGGATCGTGCTGGGCACCGGTGACCTCTCGGAGATCGCGCTGGGCTGGTCGACCTACGGCGTCGGTGACCAGATGTCGCACTACAACGTCAACGGCGGGGTGCCCAAGACGCTCATCCAGCACCTGATCCGCTGGGTGGTCTCCTCCCGCCAGTTCGACGAGCCGGTGCTGCGCACGCTGGAGCGGATCCTCGCCGCGGAGATCAGCCCGGAGCTGGTCCCGGCCGGCGCGGGCGAGCCGGTGCAGAGCACCGAGGCGAAGGTGGGGCCCTACGCCCTGCAGGACTTCACCCTCTTCCACGTGCTGCGCTACGGCATGCGGCCCTCGAAGATCGCCTTCCTCGCGCTGCACGCCTGGGCCGACGCCGAGGCGGGGGAGTGGCCGGCCGGGTTCCCGGCCGACCGGCGGGTGTCCTACCAGCTGGGTGAGATCCGGCACTGGCTGGAGGTGTTCTGCCAGCGGTTCTTCGCCTTCAGTCAGTTCAAGCGCTCGGCGATGCCGAACGGCCCCAAGGTCTCGGCCGGGGGCTCGCTCTCACCGCGGGGCGACTGGCGCGCCCCGTCGGACGCGACGGCCCGGGTGTGGCTGGCGGAGCTGCAGCGCGAGGTCCCCGAGAGCTGAGCCACCCGCCCGAGGGGCACGACCGGCCGGGCCCGCCCGTGCGCGGCTAGCATGGGATGGGTCCCACCCTCCTCAGCAGGCAGGAGCACTCGTGGCCGGTGACGTCGCCGCACCGCAGACGTCCGACGCGCCCGCCGTCGAGGCGGAGCCGCCGCGCGCGGCACTGCCCGAGCGGCCGGTCGTCCGTCGTCCCGACGACGTCGCGCCCGAGCCCGGCGGGGACGCCGAGGCGGTACCCCGCCGGCGGGTCCGCGACCGGCTGGCCCGCCGCATCGTCGCCGGTCAGCGCTCCACCGGGATCCGGCCGGTGCTCGAGCCGTTGGCCGTGCTGCACCGGCAGAGCCACCCGAAGGCCGACCTGCTGCTGCTGCAGCGGGCCTACGACGTCGCCGAGGAGGCGCACGCCCCGCAGAAGCGGAAGAGCGGCGACCCCTACATCACCCACCCGCTGGCGGTCGCCACCGTGCTGGCCGGCCTCGGGATGGACACCACCACCCTGGTGGCCGCGCTGCTGCACGACACCGTCGAGGACACCGGCGTCACGCTGGACACCATCCGTGCCGACTTCGGCCCCGAGGTGGCCCACCTGGTCGACGGCGTCACCAAGATCGACCGGGTCAAGCTGGGCGACGCGGCGCAGGCCGAGACGATCCGCAAGATGATCGTCGCGATGTCCCGCGACCCGCGGGTGCTGGTGATCAAGCTCGCCGACCGGCTGCACAACATGCGCACCCTGCGGTTCCTCCCGCCGGAGAAGCAGGAGAAGAAGGCGCGCGAGACGCTGGAGATCCTCGCCCCGCTGGCGCACCGGCTGGGCATGAACACCATCAAGTGGGAGCTCGAGGACCTCGCGTTCGCCACGTTGTACCCCAAGCGCTACGACGAGATCGTCCGGCTGGTCGCCGAGCGGGCGCCGTCCCGGGACACCTTCATCGCCGAGGTGACCAGCCAGGTCACCGAGCAGCTCAAGGCGTCCAAGATCGAGGCGACCGTGACCGGCCGCCCCAAGCACTACTACTCGATCTACCAGAAGATGATCGTCCGCGGGCGCGACTTCACCGACATCTGGGACCTGGTCGGCATCCGCATCCTGGTCGAGTCGGTGCGTGACTGCTACGCCGCGCTGGGCATCATGCACGCGCACTGGCAGCCGGTGCCCGGCCGGTTCAAGGACTTCGTGGCGATGCCGAAGTTCAACATGTACCAGTCGCTGCACACCACGGTCATCGGCCCGCAGGGCAAACCGGTCGAGTTGCAGATCCGCACCCACGAGATGCACCGCACCGCGGAGTACGGCATCGCGGCGCACTGGAAGTACAAGGAGAAGGCACGCGCCGGCGGCGGCAAGGCCGACCTGGTGCCGACGCCCGGCGCGGCGGGCGACGACATGCTGTGGCTGCGCCAGCTGCTGGACTGGCAGCGCGAGGCCCAGGAGCCCGGTGAGTTCCTGGAGACCCTGCGGTACGACCTGGGGCCGCAGGAGGTCTTCGTCTTCACGCCCAAGGGCGACGTGATCAGCCTGCCCGGCGAGGCCACCCCGGTCGACTTCGCCTACGCGGTGCACACCGAGGTCGGCCACCGCTGCATCGGTGCCCGGGTCAACGGCAACCTCGTGTCCCTGGACAGCAAGCTGTCCAACGGTGACGTCGTCGAGGTCTTCACCTCCCGCTCGCCGACCGCCGGACCGTCCAAGGACTGGCTGTCGTTCGTCGGCTCGTCCCGGGCGCGCACCAAGATCCGGCAGTGGTTCACCAAGGAGCGGCGCGAGGACGCCGTCGAGGCCGGCAAGGACGCGCTCACCAAGGCCATGCGCAAGGCCGGCCTGCCGCTGCAGCGGCTGCTCGGCGGAGAGGCGCTGGCCACCCTCGCCGCGGACCTGCACTTCAGCGACGTCAGCGCGCTGTACGCGGCGGTCGGGGAGAACCAGGTCTCCGCGGCGTCGATCGTGGAGAAGCTGCTGACCGCGCTGGGCGGCTCGGAGGGCGCCACCGAGGACATCGCCGAGACGGCGATCCCCACCAAGCGCACGGTGGCGCGCACCGCCAGCGGCGACCCGGGCATCGTGGTGCACGGCATGACCGACGTCTGGGCCAAGCTCGCCAAGTGCTGCACGCCGGTGCCCGGCGACGACATCCTGGGCTTCGTCACCCGCGGTGGCGGCGTCAGCGTGCACCGCACCGACTGCACCAACGCCGCTGACCTGCAGAGCAAGCCCGAGCGGCTGGTGGAGGTCGACTGGGCCTCCCAGCCCGGCGCGGTCTTCCTGGTGGCGATCCAGGTCGAGGCGCTGGACCGGCACCGGCTGCTCTCCGACGTCACCCGGGCGCTGGCCGACGAGCGGGTCAACATCCTCTCCGCCTCGGTGCAGACCAGCCGGGACCGGGTGGCGATCAGCCGGTTCACCTTCGAGCTGGCCGACCCGGCGCACCTGGGCGCGGTGCTGCAGACGGTGCGCAACGTCGACGGCGTCTTCGACGTGGAACGCGTCACCGCGTGATGACGGACCCCCTCTCCCCCCGCCACTCGCACGCTCCTCGCAGCGAGCCCCTGGGAGGGGGCCCGACGGCGGGAGCATCGCAGGGAGCGCCAGCGACCGAGGAGCGGACGGCGGCGCGGAGTCGCGCCGTCGGCACCGCGTGAGGACAGCCGCGGGAGCATCGCAGGGAGCGCCAGCGACCGAGGAGCGGACGGCGGCGCGGAGTCGCGCCGTCGGCACCGCGTAGGGGTGGACGTCCGCGGCGTCGACCCACGGGACGTGCGCTGGGAGATCGACCACCCGCGGTACCGGGTCCACTTCTGGTGGGGCGCTCCCGGTTACGGGGGGCAGCCACCGGGGTCGGCGGCCGACGAGTACGAGATCTCCGGGGCGGACGTCCCCGCCGTGCTGGACTGGGCGGCGTCCCGCTGCAGCGAGCCGGGGGCCGACCGGTTCGAGCTGTTCGCAGTGGTCGACCACTCCGGTGACCGGGGCCTGGTGCGGCTGACCACCGCCTGACCCCCGGCTGAGCGGTCGCGGTCAGGCGGTGGGGCCCTGGCGGCGGCGGGGGCGACGGTCGGGGAGCAGCAGGACGACGGCGGCCGCGGTGCTCAGCAGCAGCGGGAGCCCCGGGCGCTCCCAGGACGCCAGCTGGACGACCGCCGCCCACACCAGGCAGACCACCGCCACGTCCCGCGCCACGTGCCGTCTCATGCCCGGACGGTATCGGCGTGGCCGGCCCCGGACGCGCGACGGCCCGGCCCCTCGGGGAGGGACCGGGCCGTCGGGTGCCGCGGCTACTGCTGGACGGTCATCGACTCGATGGTGACCGGCTCGGCGGGAGCGCCGTCGGACGCGCCGCCCTCGATCCCGGCGGCGGCGATCGAGTCGAGCACCGCGAGGCCTGCCTCGTCGATCGTGCCGATCACGGTGTAGTCCGGGGAGAGCTGGCTGTCGGCGTAGACGAGGAAGAACTGGCTCCCGTCGAAGCCGGAGCCGCTGTTCGCCATCGCGACCGTGCCGCGCGGGTAGGTCTCCTCGCCGGTGACCTGGGTCGGGAACTGGTAGCTGGGGCCCCCGGTGCCGGTGCCGCTGGGGTCACCGCACTGCAGCACGCTCAGCCCGCCGGAGGTCAGCCGGTGGCAGGGGCTGCCGTCGAAGAACCCCTGTTGGGCCAGGTACACCATGCTGGCCGAGGCGCAGGGTGCGTTCTCCTGGTCCAGGGTCAGCGGGATGTCGCCGACGTTCGTCGTCATGGTGACCGGGACCGTGCCGGTGGTCGGCACCTCGGCCGGCGGCGTGCCGGCGTCGGTGGTGGTCTCGCCGCGGCTGGCCTCGGTGAAGTCGCAGGTCCCGTCGCTGCCGTCGACGACCGGGGCGGTGGCGGCGTTGTCGCTGGCGGCGCCGGCGGTGTCCGCCGTGTCGTCCTCGCCGGTGATCCCGGTGATGATGAAGACGGCGGCCACCACGGCCAGCACGGCGATGACCGTCACACCGATGAGCACGTTCCGGCGCCGCTTCCGGGCCAGCTGCTCACGGCGCTCCAGCTGACGCTGCAGGTGGCGCTGGGCGGCCTCACGGCGCTGCTTGTTGGTCGGCACTCTTCTCGGGCTCCTCGGGCGGTGGTCGGCGGCGGGCCCGGGGCGGCGGCGGCCGGCGCCCGGGCGGCGTCAGGTGCGCAGTGTAGGGGCGCTCCCTGGCGGCTCCCTGGCAGCGCGGCTGGGTGTGATCACAGCCGCGTAACCTGCACGGGTGCTCATCCGCTCCTTCCCCGCCGGCGCGTTCGGCACGAACTGCTACGCGGTGGCCCCTCGCGCGGGGTCGTCGGCGCTGAAGCAGGAGTGCGTCGTCGTCGACCCGGGCATGGACGCCGTCGAGCCGCTGCGCGCGATGCTCGCCGACAACGGCCTGCAGCCGGTCGCCGTCGTGCTGACCCACGGGCACCTGGACCACACCTTCTCGGTCGTGCCGGTGTGCTCCGGCTACGACATCCCGGCCTACCTGCACGCCGCTGACCACCCGATGCTCGCCGACCCGGTGCGCTGGCACGGGCCGCAGCTGGCGCCGCTGATCGGGGCGGCCGACCTCCCCGAGCCCGACGACGTCCGGGTGCTGGCCGACGGCGCCACGCTCTCGCTGGCCGGCGTCGACCTGACCGTGCGGCACGCGCCCGGCCACACCCGGGGATCGGTGGTCTTCTCCCTGGACCTCCACGACTCCCCGGGTCTGCTCGCCGGCGACGTGCTGTTCGCCGGATCGGTGGGCCGGGTCGACCTGCCCGGCGGCTCGTGGCCGGACATGCTGCGCTCGCTGCGCGACGTCGTCCTGCCGCTGGAGGACGACACCGTCGTGCTCCCCGGGCACGGCCCGGCGACGACGATCGGGCGCGAGCGCGCCACCAACCCGTATCTCGCCGAGGCCGCCTCGGCACCGAAGGGACACCGACTGTGAGTGAGCCGATGCGGGCTCCCAAGGGCACGTTCGACACGCTGCCGCCGGCGTCGGCGCAGTTCCTCGCGGTGCGCGACACCCTGACCGCGCCGCTGCGCCGGGCGGGCTACGGGTACATCGAGACGCCGACGTTCGAGGACACCGCGGTGTTCTCCCGCGGGGTGGGGGAGTCCACCGACGTCGTCTCCAAGGAGATGTACACGTTCACCGACCGCGGTGGCCGGTCGCTGACCCTGCGCCCGGAGCTCACCGCGGGGCTGATGCGGTCGTTCATCGAGCACCGGCTGTACTCCGGCGCGCTGCCGGTGAAGCTGTGGGCGGTCGGCTCGGCGTTCCGCTACGAGCGACCCCAGGCCGGCCGCTACCGGCACTTCACCCAGGTCGACTGCGAGGCCCTCGGCGTCGACGACCCGGCGCTGGACGCCGAGATCGTCGCGCTGGCGGTACAGGGGTTCCGCGACCTGGGCCTGCGCGACTTCGAGCTCCAGCTGACCTCGCTGGGTGACGCGACCTGCCGGCCGCAGTACCGCGAGCTGCTCGTGGCGTACCTGGCGGAGCTGGACCTGGACGAGGAGACCCGGCGCCGGGCGGAGATCAACCCGCTGCGGGTGCTCGACGACAAGCGGCCCGAGGTGCAGGCCCAGCTCGACGATGCGCCGCTGATGGTCGACCACCTGTCCGACACCACGAAGGCGCACTACGACGCCGTCCGTCAGCACCTCACCGACCTGGGCGTGGAGTGGACCGAGGCGCCGCGGCTGGTGCGCGGGCTGGACTACTACACGAAGACCACCTTCGAGTTCGTCCACTCCGGCCTCGGCGCCCAGTCCGCGATCGGTGGCGGCGGGCGCTACGACGGGCTGTCCGCGGCGCTCGGCGGCCCGGACCTGTCCGGCATCGGCTACGCCGTCGGCGTCGACCGCACCCTGCTCGCGGTGCAGGCCGAGGGGCTGGACCTGGGAGCGAGCGCCGGAGTGCAGGCCTTCATCGTCCCGCTGGGGGCGGAGGCCAAGCGGCTCGCCGTCCGGCTGGTCGGGCAGCTGCGCGAGGCCGGCGTCGCCGCCGACACCGTGTACGGCGACCGCGGGCTCAAGGGCGCGATGAAGGCCGCCGACCGTTCCGGCGCCACGCACGCCGTCGTGCTGGGTGAACGGGACCTCGCCGATGGGGTGGCGCAGCTGAAGGACCTGCGCACCCAGGAGCAGGTCGCCGTCCCCCTGGGCGAGCTGTTCGAGCGCGTGCGTGCGACGGTTGGGAGGTGACTGTGACTTCCTCGACCCCGCTGGAGACCCGCCCGCTCGGCCGCACCGGTGCCGACGTATCCGTCGTCGGACTGGGCACCTGGCAGCTGGGCGGTGACTGGGGCGAGGTCACCGAGGCCGACGCCGCCGCCGTCCTGGACGCCGCGCTCGACGCGGGCGTGACCCTGCTGGACACCGCGGACGTCTACGGCGACGGCCGCTCCGAGCAGCGCATCCGCCAGGCCCTGGCCACCCGCGGCGAGCGCCCGTTCGTCGCCACCAAGGCCGGCCGGCGCGCCGACCCGTTCACCGCCGAGCAGTACACCCCGGAGAACCTGCGCGCCTGGATCGACCGGTCGCGGACCAACCTCGGCGTCGACACCCTCGACCTGGTGCAGCTGCACTGCCCGCCGCCGACCGTCTACTCCGACGAGCGGGTCTACGACACCCTCGACACCCTCGTCGAGGAGCAGGCGATCGCCGCCTACGGCGTCTCGGTGGAGACCGTGACCGAGGGCCTGACCGCGCTGCAGCACCCTGGCGTGCAGACCATCCAGGTCATCCTCAACATCTTCCGGCGCAAGCCGCTGGAGCAGCTGCTGCCCGCCGCCCAGCGCGCCGAGGTCGGCATCCTCGCCCGGGTTCCGCTGGCCAGCGGCCTGCTGTCGGGCAAGTACTCCACCGACACCACGTTCGCCGCCGACGACCACCGGAACTACAACCGCAACGGCGAGGCCTTCGACGTCGGCGAGACCTTCGCCGGCGTGCCGTTCGAGGTCGGCGTCGCCGCCGCGCGCGAGGTCGCCGAGATCGCCGGCCCGGACGTCTCCACCGCCGGCTTCGCGCTGCGCTGGGTCATCGACCAGCCCGGCGTCACCACCGTCATCCCGGGCGCCCGCAACGTCCAGCAGGCGCTGGACAACGTCGCGGCCGCCTCGCTCCCGCCGCTGTCCGACAGCCAGCTCGCCGACCTCGAGCGCGTGTACGACGAGCGCATCCGCGCACACGTGCACGACCGCTGGTGACCGTCCCCACCTCCCTCAGAAGGGCCTGAAACGTGCTCCGCACCCACGACGCCGGGACGCTCCGCGCCTCCGACGCCGGCTCCACGGTCACCCTCGCCGGCTGGGTCGCCCGCCGCCGCGACCACGGCGGGGTCGTCTTCCTCGACCTGCGCGATGCCTCGGGCTACGCCCAGGTCGTCGTCCGCGAGGAGGAGGCGCACGCCCTGCGCAACGAGTACTGCGTGCTCGTGACCGGGCAGGTGCAGCGACGCCCCGCCGGCAACGAGAACCCCGAGCTCTCCACCGGCGAGATCGAGGTCGTCGCCGCGGAGCTCACCGTGCTGTCGGCCGCCGCGCCCCTGCCGTTCCCGATCGAGACCGCCCAGGCCGCCGGGGACGACGTCCGTTACAAGTACCGCTACCTGGACCTGCGCCGGCAGGGCCCGGCGGCGACGCTGCGGCTGCGCAGCGAGGTCAACCGGATCGCCCGGGGGGTGATGGCCCAGCACGGGTTCACCGAGGTGGAGACCCCGTCGCTGACCCGCTCCACCCCCGAGGGTGCCCGCGACTTCGTCGTCCCGGTGCGGCTGCAGCCGGGCCACTGGTACGCCCTGCCGCAGTCGCCGCAGCTGTTCAAGCAGCTGCTGATGGTCGGTGGCCTGGAGCGCTACTACCAGATCGCCCGCTGCTTCCGGGACGAGGACTTCCGGGCCGACCGGCAGCCGGAGTTCACCCAGCTCGACTTCGAGATGAGCTTCGTCGACCGGGACGACGTGCTGGCCGTGGCCGAGCACGTCATCCGGGCGCTGTGGCGGGAGCTGGCCGGCTACGAGGTGCCGGAGATCCCGCGGATGACCTACCGCGAGGCGATGGACCGGTTCGGCTCCGACAAGCCCGACCTGCGCTTCGGCGTGGAGCTGACCGAGCTGACCTCCTACTTCGCCGAGACCCCCTTCCGGGTCTTCCAGGCGCCCTACGTCGGCGCGATCGTGATGCCCGGCGGCGGTTCGCAGCCGCGGCGGGCCTTCGACGCGTGGCAGGACTGGGCCCGGTCGCGGGGCTACAAGGGCCTGGCCTACGTCACCGTCGGCGAGGATGGCACGCTGGGCGGCCCGGTGGCCAAGAACATCTCCGAGGCCGAGCGGGCCGGGCTGGTCGAGGCCGTCGGCGCCGCACCCGGCGACTGCGTCTTCTTCGCCGCCGGCCCGCGCCGGCAGGCCCAGGAGCTGCTCGGCGCCGCCCGCAACGAGGTGGCCAAGCGGCTGGAGCTCATCGAGCCGGGGTCGTGGTCGTTCCTGTTCGTCGTCGACTTCCCGATGTTCGAGCAGACCGAGGACGGCGACTGGACGTTCATGCACCACCCGTTCACCTCGCCCACCCCGGAGTGGCGGGAGCGCTTCGCCGAGGACAAGGGTGCGGCGCTGTCGGACGCCTACGACCTGGTGTGCAACGGCAACGAGCTGATGAGCGGGTCGGTCCGCATCCACGACGCCCAGCTGCAGGAGCGGGTGTTCCAGACCCTCGGCATGACGCAGGAGGAGGCCCGGGCGCAGTTCGGCTGGTTCCTGGAGGCCTTCGACTACGGCCCGCCGCCGCACGCCGGTGCCGCGATCGGCTGGGACCGGCTCACCGCGCTGCTGGCCGGCGTCGACTCCATCCGCGAGGTCATCGCCTTCCCGAAGACCGGCGCGGGCTTCGACCCGTTGACCGGTGCGCCGACGCCGATCACCGCCGCGCAGCGGAAGGAGGCCGGCATCGACGTCGACCCGGACGCCGAGCCGGCCCCCGGTCAGCCCGGTGCGCCCGGCCCGACCGACCCCGCCAAGGGCGCCTGAGGGCGGAGTTTGTCCTCCCCGGCAGTCGATCATCGGCGGACGGCCGCGCGCACTGGCGTGTCGGGCAGTCGTTCGCCGATGATCAACGCGGGACCCGGTCGGGCGGGGGGAGCGGCGGGCATGCGGGTGCTGGTCGCGGCGATGCCCTTCGCGGGTCACGCCAGCCCGATGGCGGCCGTGGCCGCGGCCCTGGTCGCCCGTGGGCACGACGTCGTCGCCTACACCGGTCGCCGCTACGCCGAGCGGTTCACCGCCGCCGGTGCGACCTGGCTGCCCTGGCGGCGTGCCCCGGACTTCGACGACGCCGACCTGCGGGCCACCTTCCCGCAGGTGGGCGACGGGCGGGGACCACGCGCGGTCACCGCGAACGTGGAGCACGTGTTCCTGCGCACCGGCGTCGGCCAGGCGGCGGACCTGCTGGCGGCCGGGCCGTTCGACGTGCTGGTGTCCGATCAGCTCGCGATCGGGTCCGCGCTCGCCGCGGAGCGCACCGGCACGCCGTGGCCTCGGTCTCCCTGGTGCCCCTCGGCCTGACCAGCCGGGACCTGCCGCCGTTCGGCCTGGGTCTGCGGCCCGGCCGCGGCCGGGCCGGGCGGGCCAGGGACGCCGCGCTGCGACGAGCCACCCGGCTCGCGCTGGGCCGGCGGCTGGACCGCGTGGCCACCGAGGTACGGGCCGAGCTCGACTTGCCACCGGCGCCCTCCACCGCCCTGGACGCCTTCTACTCGCCGCAGTTGGTGCTGGTGCACGGAGTGCGGGAGCTGGAGTACCCGCGCAGTGACCTCCCCCGGCACGCGCACTTCGTCGGCCAGCTCGCCGCGCCTGCCGGAGGCGCCCCCCTGCCGCCGTGGTGGGCAGACCTGACCGCGGCCGACCGCCCCCTGGTGCACGTCACCCAGGGCACCTACGACGTCGACCCCGCCGACCTGCTGCTCCCCGCGTTGGCCGGCCTCGCGGACGCCGACGTGCTGGTGGCCGCATCGACCGGACCCGCCGGGCTGCCGGACGCGCAGGTGCCGGCCAACGCCCGGCAGGCACCGTTCCTGCCCTACGACCGGCTGCTCCCGCGGACCTCCGTCGTGGTCACCAACGGCGGGTGGGGCGGGGTGCTGGCCGCGCTGGCTGCCGGCGTCCCCCTCGTGGTCGCCGGCGGCACCCTCGACAAGCCGGAGATCGCCCGCCGGGTGGCCTGGTCCGGTGCGGGGATCGACCTGCGCACCGGCCGCCCGCGGTCCGCGCAGGTGGCCGACGCCGTCGGACGGGTGCTGGCCGACCCGGCCTTCGCGCGGCGGGCCGCGCAGCTGGCCCGCTCCCTGGCCGCTCGTGGCGGAGCCGGCGAGGTGGCCTCCCTCGTGGAGCGGCTGGCCACCGAGCGCCGCCCCGTGCTCCGGGAGTCGCCCGACCCGTGGGCCGCCTGACCGACCACCGGCCGTGCTCGGGGACTCCGGAGGTGCTGGCGGGCGAAGCGCAGCACCAGCCAGCCGTCGGCTGCCATCAGCGAGCACCGGTCGACGTCGCGGGCGAACTGGTCCACGTCCGCGTGCCGGCGGCGCTCGTACTCCAGCAGCACCTTCCAGTCGCTGTAGCGGAGGCCCCATGGGCCACCACGCGCCGGGCCGACCGTCGACCTCGACGTGAGGTCGAGGGTCGGGGAGACCGAGGGCGCTGGGTCAGGCGGCGTCGAGGCGGGCCAGCTGGTCGGGGGTCAGCCGGAGCTCCGCCGCGGCTGCCGAGTCGGTGATCGACTCCGCCCGGGACGCCCCCGGGATGGGGACGACGACGTCGGCCTGGGCCAGGTGCCAGGCCAGCGTCACCTGGTAGACGGAGACCCCGAGCTCGTCGGCCACCGCGGCGAACGCGTCGGCGGTCGACCCCAGCGACTTGGCCGAGGACACCCCGCCGAACGGGCTCCACGGGATGAACGCCAGCCCGAGCTCCGCGCAGTGGGCCAGTTCGCCGGCCGAGGAGCGCCAGCCGGGGGAGAACTGGTTCTGCACGCTCACCAGCGCCGGGCCCACGATCTGCCGGGCGCTGTCGATCTGGGCGACGTCGGCGTTGGAGATCCCGGCCAGCCGCACCAGCCCGTCGTCCACCAGTGACCTCAGGGCGCCCATCGACTCCTCCCACGGCGTCGCCGGGTCCGGCCGGTGGAACTGGTAGAGCCCGATCGCCTCGACGCCCAGCCGGCGCAGCGAGGCCTCGCAGGCCCGGCGCAGGTACGCCGGCGACCCGTCCAGCTCCCAGTCGCTGCCGCGGCGGGTGTGCCCGCCCTTGGTCGCCACCAGGACGTCGTCCGTGGTGCCGCCGTACGAGCGCAGCGCCCTGGCGACCAGCTCCTCGTTGTGCCCGAACTCCGCCTCGTCGCGGGCGTAGGCGTCGGCGGTGTCGACCAGCGTCACGCCGGCCTCGAGCGCGGCGTGCACCACCGCCTCGGCGTCGGCGGGCGTGGGACGGTCGTCCTTGGTCGACAGGGGCATGGCCCCCAGGCCGATGGCGCTGACGGTGCGGTCGCCGATGCGTCGCTGCTGCATGGGGACCGTCGTGCCCCGCGGGTAGCGTCGCAACCGTGAGCTCGCTGTTCGACCCCGCACCAGACGACGACGGTGGCGCGCCGGTCGACCCCGGTGTGCCGCTGGCGGTCCGGATGCGACCCCGCTCGCTGGACGAGGTCGTCGGGCAGACCCACCTGCTCGGGCCCCGCGCGCCGCTGCGCCGGCTGGTGGAGGCCGACGAGCCGATGTCCCTGGTGCTCTACGGGCCGCCGGGAACCGGCAAGACCACGTTGGCGCACGTGATCAGCCTGGCCACCAAACGGCAGTTCGTGCAGCTGTCCGCGCTGGACTCCGGGGTGAAGGAGGTCCGCGCGGTCATCAGCTCGGCCAAGCGCGAGCTGACCATGGCCGGCCGGCGCACGGTGCTGTTCATCGACGAGGTGCACCGCTTCTCCAAGACCCAGCAGGACTCCCTGCTGTCGGCGGTGGAGGACCGGATCGTCAGCCTGATCGCGGCCACCACCGAGAACCCCTTCTTCTCGGTGGTCAGCCCGCTGCTCTCGCGCAGCCTGGTCCTCGCGCTGCAGCCGCTGGACGACGACGACGTGCGCACGCTGCTGCGCCGCGCGCTGACCAGCGACCGGGGGCTGGACGGCGCGGTGACGTTGAGCGCCGAGGCCGAGGAGCACCTGGTCCGCATCGCCGGCGGCGACGGCCGCAAGGCGCTGACCGCGCTGGAGTCCGGCGCGGGCGCGGCGCTCGCCGCCGGCGGCACCGAGATCGACCTGCCCACCCTGGAGACCGCGGTGGCCCAGGCGGCGGTGCGCTACGACCGCGCCGGCGACCAGCACTACGACGTCGCCAGCGCGCTGATCAAGTCGATCCGCGGGTCCGACGTCGATGCGGCGATGCACTACCTGGCGCGGATGGTGGAGGCGGGGGAGGACCCGCGCTTCATCGCCCGCCGGCTGGTCATCTCCGCCAGCGAGGACATCGGCATGGCCGACCCCACCGCGCTGCAGACCGCGGTCGCCGCGGCCGAGGCCGTGGCCTTCATCGGGATGCCGGAGGGCCACTTCCCGCTCGCCCAGGCCGTCGCCCACCTGGCCACCGCACCGAAGTCGAACGCGCTGACCGTGGCGATCGGCGAGTCCGTCGCCGACGTCCGCGCCGGGCTGGCCGGCCCGGTGCCGCCCGGGCTGCGCGACGCCCACTACGCGGGGGCGAAGAAGCTGGGCCACGGGAAGACCTACTCCTACCCGCACGACCACCCCGACGGCGTGGTGCCGCAGCAGTACCCGCCCGACGCCCTCGTGGGCCGCGACTACTACCGGCCGACGGCGCGCGGGGTGGAGGCGCAGATCGGCGCCCGGCTGGTCAAGCTGCGGGCGATCGTCAGGCGACAGCTCCGGGAGCATCGCAGCGAGGGACGAGCGAGGAGCGGACCGGAGCGCGGAGCCTGACCGGCGTGCACAGCCGACGGCGGGGCTGACGGTGGCCGGGCACAGCTAGGGTTGCTCGACCGGTGGCCCGACCACCGCGCACGCAGAAGACGACGAAGGGGACCCACCACGTGTCCGCAGGAGAGATCGCCGGGCTGATCGCAGCCATCGCGGTGGCGTTGCTGGTGCTCATCGTGGCCGTGCCACTGATGAAGCTGGGGCGCACGCTCGACGAGACCACGCTGACCATCCGGCAGGTCCGGGAGCAGAGCCAGCCGATCCTCAGCCAGGCGTCGACGACGGTCACCCACGTCAACGCCAACCTCGAGCGGGTCGACGACATCACCGGCAACGCCGCCAACGTCTCGAGCAACGTGGCGGCGCTGACCAGCGTCTTCGCCGCGACCCTGGGCAGCCCGCTGATCAAGGTCGCCGCGTTCAGCTACGGCGTCCGCAGCGCCGCGCGGAAGAAGCGCGAGGGCCAGGCGCTCGCCGACGCCCAGCGCACCGCCAAGGACGAGCGGCGGGCCCGCCGCGCCGCCCGGAAGGCCGCCTGATGCGCCGGCTGTTCTGGCTCACGATGGGCGTGACGATCGGCGTCCTCGTCGTCCGCAAGCTGTCCCAGACGGCGGAGAAGCTCACCCCGCAGTCGATGGCCGGCAACCTCGCCGACGGGCTGCGCGAGCTGGCCGACGCGATCGGCGACTTCGGGGCCGACGTCCGGGCCGCGATGGCCGAGCGCGAGGAGGAGCTGCGCGCGGGCACCGGCCTGGACGCCCCGCTGCCCGACAGCTCCCAGGTCGAGCTGCCCACCCGCCGCGGCGCGCACGCCGCGGACAGCTGAGCCCCACCCTCCCCGCTGCCTGAGCAGGCAGCACCCGCTGGCTGGAGAACCGAGACCCACCGCATGCAGACCGCCGAGATCCGCCGCCGCTTCCTGGCGCACTTCGAGCAGCGGGGCCACACCGTCGTCCCGAGCGCCTCGCTGGTGTCGCCCGACCCCTCGTTGCTCTTCACCGTGGCCGGGATGGTGCCGTTCATCCCGTACCTGACCGGCCGTGAGCCCGCCCCCTACCCGCGGGCCACCAGCGTGCAGAAGTGCGTCCGCACCCTCGACATCGAGGAGGTGGGCAAGACCACCCGGCACGGCACGTTCTTCCAGATGAACGGCAACTTCTCCTTCGGTGACTACTTCAAGGAGGGGGCGATCCAGTACGCCTGGGAGCTGATCACCGGAGCGGTCGCCGACGGCGGGCTGGGCTTCGACCCGGAGAAGATCTGGGTGACGGTCTACCTGGACGACGACGAGGCCGCCGACGCGTGGCACCGCATCGCCGGGGTGCCGAAGGAGCGCATCCAGCGGCTGGGCATGGACGACAACTACTGGTCCACCGGGGCGCCCGGGCCGGCCGGTCCCTGCTCGGAGATCTACGTCGACCGCGGCAAGGAGTACGGCCCGGACGGCGGACCGGCCGTCGACCGCGCCGGCGACCGGTTCCTGGAGATCTGGAACCTGGTCTTCATGCAGTACGAGCGGGGCCCGGGGGAGGGCAAGGACTTCCCGATCCTGGGCGACCTGCCCAAGCAGAACATCGACACCGGCATGGGCCTGGAGCGGGTTGCCTACCTGCTGCAGGGCGTCGACAACATGTACGAGATCGACGAGGTCGCGCCGGTGCTGCGCCGGGCCGCCGACCTGGCGGGGGTGCGCTACGGCGCCGACCACGAGGCGGACGTCCGGCTGCGGGTCGTCGCCGACCACGTGCGCAGCGGGCTGATGCTCATCGGCGACGGCGTCACCCCGGGCAACGAGGGGCGCGGCTACATCCTCCGCCGGCTGCTGCGCCGCGCGGTCCGGTCGATGAAGCTGCTCGGCGTCGACGAGGCCACCCTGCCGGAGCTGCTCCCGGTCTCCCGCGACGCGATGAGCGCCAGCTACCCCGAGCTCGCCGCGGACTTCCCCCGGATCTCCGGCGTCGCCTACGCCGAGGAGGAGGCGTTCCGGCGCACCCTCACCGCCGGGACGGCGCTGTTCGACACCGCGGTCGGCCAGGCGAAGAAGGCCGGCACCCCGGCACTGTCGGGGGAGCAGGCGTTCTCGCTGCACGACACCTACGGCTTCCCGATCGACGTCACCCTGGAGATGGCCGCCGAGCAGGGCGTCACCGTCGACGAGGCCGGGTTCCGTGCCCTGATGAAGGAGCAGCGCGACCGGGCCCGCGCCGATGCCCGGGCCAAGCGCACCGGCTCGGTGGACGTGCTGGCCTACCGCCGGCTGCTCAGCGAGTTCGGCCCCACCGACTGGCGGGCCTACGACGCACTGCGCACGGACTCGCGCGTGCTGGGCGTGGTCGACGAGTCCGACGACGCGACCAGCGGCGACGCCGAGCCGGTCGTCGGTGCGGGGGGCATCACCCGGGTGGTGCTGGACCGCACCCCGTTCTACGCGGAGTCCGGCGGTCAGGTCGCCGACGCCGGCGAGCTGACCTGGGACGGCGGCCGCGCCGAGGTCATCGACGTGCAGCGCCCGGTCAAGGGTCTGGTGGCCCACCAGGTGCGGGTGCTCGAGGGTGAGCTGCGCGCCGGCACCGAGCTCACCGCCCAGGTCGACCGCGAGTGGCGGTTGTCGGCGTGCCAGGCGCACTCGGGCACGCACGTGCTGCACGCCGCGCTGCGCCAGGTACTCGGCCCGCAGGCCCTGCAGTCCGGCTCCTACAACCGTCCCGGGTACCTGCGCCTGGACTTCGCCTGGCAGGGCGCGCTCACCGCGCAGCAGCGCCGGGACATCGAGGACGTCGCCAACGCCGCCGTCCGCGCCGACCACGGGGTGCGCGCGCTGTACATGACGCTCCCGGAGGCGCGGGAGTTCGGCGCGCTGGCGTTGTTCGGGGAGACCTACGGCGAGCAGGTGCGCGTGGTCGAGATCGGCGGCGAGTGGTCCCGCGAGCTCTGCGGCGGCACCCACGTGCGCGGCAGTGCGCAGATCGGCACGCTGGCGCTGACCGGCGAGAGCTCGGTCGGGTCCGGTGCCCGCCGGGTCGAGGCGGCGGTCGGCCTGGAGGGCTTCCGCTACCTGGCCCGCGAGCGGGACCTGGTGCGCCAGCTCGCCGACCTGCTCAAGACCCCGCAGGACGGGCTCGCCGACCGGGTCAGCGGGATGCTGTCCCGGCTCCGGGACGCCGACAAGGAGCTCGCCGACCTGCGCGCCCAGCAGACCCTGGCCGCCGCCGGCGACCTGGCCGGTGCGGCGACCGACGTCGGCGGGGTCGCGGTCGTCACCGGGGCACCGGCCGGCCTCTCCGGCGGTGACCTGCGCAGCCTGGCCCTCGACGTCCGGGGCCGGCTCGGGGAGAAACCCGCCGCGGTGGTGCTCGCCTCCGCCGCCGACGGCAAGGTCGCCCTCATCGCCGCGGTGAACCCCGCCGCGCAGCAGCGGGGCCTGTCGGCCAACGACCTGCTCAAGGCCGCGGCCGGGCCGGTCGGTGGCCGCGGTGGTGGCAAGCCCGACGTCGCCCAGGGGGGTGGCACCGACCCCGCGGGCATCCCCGCGGCCCTGGCCGCCGCCCAGCAGGCGATCGGGGCGGCCACCTCGTGAGCGCGGCGTCCGACGGGTCCGGCACCGGGCCGGTGGAGGAGCCGGTCGCCCAGACCGGTGGGGGGGGGGGGGGGGGGGGGGGGGGGGGGGGGGGGGGGGGGGGGGGGGGGGGGGGGGGGGGGGGGCGGGGGGGGGGGGGTGGCGCGCCCCGCCCGCCCGCGCCCGCCCCCCGCCCCCCCCCCCCCCCCCCCCCCCCCCCCCCGGCCGGGACGCCCGGCAGGACGCCGAGCAGGGCGGGCAGGGGGAAGGGCACCACACCGAGCGGGTG